>NZ_CP195038.1:0-102500 GCF_051163755.1 Shewanella sp. HL-SH5 | reverse complement strand
CTAATAATTTGACATGATTACCCAGTATCTGGTTAATTTCGGCTGCGATAATAGGAAAATGTGTACAGCCTAATACCAGCACATCAATATCAGCATCTTTAATAGGTTGCAGTATTAAGGCCAATTCTATTAGGTCTATGATTTCACCTGCGACATATTTCTCTGCCATCATAACCAATTCTGATGACCCGAATAATTCTACTTTGCAGTCATCGGCAAATTCATTGATCAGTTCTTGGGTATAGTCGCGCTTTACTGTGCCTGGTGTGGCAAGTAATCCAATATGCTTTTTAGCAGATAATGCGGCGGCGGGTTTAATGGCAGGTACAACACCAACAACAGGAATAGATAAACTCGCCCTTAACCTTGGCAATACTAAAGTGCTAGCGGTATTACATGCAACAACCACAATAGCAGCATTGATTTGATGCACCTGTTGCAGAATTAACTCAACACACCCTTCAATTAAATCTTCTTCTGATAAGTTGCCATAGGGCAAGCGGGCGTTATCAAATAAATAATGATAATCCCTATTTGGCAGTAACTTGCGGATTTCTGATAGTACTGATAAACCACCTATTCCTGAGTCGAATACTAAAATTGGCTCTGACAAAGTGGTCTCCTATTTTATATACATTGGATATCGACGCTATTTGTTATAAAATTTGCGCCCTTTTTTATTGCCTTTGGTGGAGAAAATGAATTTAGCAGCCATGGACCCAAATAACTATGCTACGCAACTTGAACAAAAGCGTAACAAGCTTGAACAAGCCTTTGCTGATTTTACCCCACCAGCATTAGAAGTGTTCGCTTCTGAACCTGCTAATTATCGGATGCGCGCCGAATTTAGAATGTGGCATGAAGGCGAAGACTTATATTACTACATGTTTGACAAAGCGCTGAATGCTAAAGTGCGCTGTGATCAATATTTACCAGCGGGTACTTTGATCAATCAAATGATGGCCGCCTTAATTGAAGAACTAAAACCAAGCCCTTCTTTGCGATATCGTTTATTTCAGATCGACTTCCTGTCTACTTTAAGCGGTGAGATTTTAGTATCTTTGTTATATCACCGTCAATTAGATGATCAATGGCTTGAAGATGCTAAGGCACTGAAGGCTAAACTCGCCAAACAATTTAATGTTAATTTAATTGGCCGAGCTAGGAAGCAAAAAATCGATTTAGATAAAGATTTTGTCACTGAAAAACTGAATGTGAACGGTAAGATGCTTGAGTATAAGCAGATTGAAAATAGCTTTACCCAGCCTAATGCTAACGTGTCAGTTAAAATGCTTGAGTGGGCAATAAACGCTACCCAAAATAGCCAGGGTGATTTACTTGAACTCTATTGCGGCAATGGCAATTTCACAATTGCATTGGCGCAAAATTTTTCACGCGTACTGGCTACTGAGCTAGCTAAACCATCAGTTGATGCTGCGCAATATAATATTGAAATTAATAAAGTCGATAACGTGCAGATTATTCGCATGTCTGCAGAAGACTTTAGTGATGCGATGACCAAAAAACGTAGCTTTAGACGCTTAGAAGGTATCGATTTGGACAGCTATGATTGCAATACTATATTTGTAGACCCACCAAGAGCCGGTATTGATGACGAAACATTAAAGTTGGTTCAAGGCTATGAGCGTATTTTATATATATCGTGTAACCCAATTACGTTAAAAGATAACTTAACGGTACTAGGCGTTACCCATAAAATTACCCGCTTTGCATTATTTGATCAGTTCCCATATACCGACCATATGGAATCGGGTGTGCTACTTGAGCGCAAGTAACGCAGCTTTATCAATATGAATAAAAAGGGCAGAGAGTTAATCTGCCCTTTTTATTAAAGTATATAACTGAATTATCAGCTGCGGTTGTCCATTTTTTGTTGTAATGCTTCAGCACCTGTCGCCACCATTCGTAAATGCAACACCAGTTGATCAGCCAGCGATTTTCGCTCACTTCGCTTTAGGTCTAATGCGCTAGCACCCGCATTGAACACTAAAGTCACCAAAGCCTCGGCTTGAGCTCGTGCAAGTGTTGGGTGTCTATTTGCGTGTGCTTCGGTGTAATGGGCTAGTTCAGAAATAAAGTGTTCAACCTCACGCTCAACTGCTGCGCGAAAAGCCGCTGATGTTCCTGAACGTTCATGTAATAGAATTCGGAACACATTGGGGTTTGATTCCATGACTTCCATAAAAGTGTCAACTGAAATACGAATAACACTCCCACCCGCTTCAGCACGTTGACGACCTTTACGCATCATTTGCCTAAGCGTTAATCCGCCCTCATCAACCATAGTCAGGCCAAGCTCATTCATATCTTTAAAATGACGATAAAAAGATGTCGGTGCGATGCCGGCTTCTCGAGCAACTTCACGTAAGCTTAAACTAGAAAAACTGCGCTCAGCACTTAATTGATTAAACGCTGCATCCACTAATGCACGGCGGGTTTTCTCTTTTTGTTGTGCTCTTACACCCATTTAAAAAATCGCTCAGTCAAGATTAATTAACAGATAATACCCCTTTTATCGTATAAACACAGCCCTATTGAGCTTGACCCAAAACAGATCACAGGATAAATTAGCTTACATATGTACGCTCAATTAGTTTAGACTCATATTTAAAAGTTAGCAGGAAAGCGATTAGATGAAAAAACCTCCTATTATTTGGCTTAACACCTTGTTGTTCGCTATTACCTTTATTGGTGCTGTGGTATTAGTGCCTTGGCGTGGTATAGCGCACGGTTTTGATGGTGTAGAATGGCTTGCCTTCATTGTTTTAGCCTATGCCAGTGGCTTGTCTATCACCGCTGGTTACCATCGTCTTTGGTCCCATAAGGCCTACAAAGCGCATCCGGCAATGCGAGTATTATTTGCATTAGGTGGCGCATTAGCATTACAAAATAGTGCTATACACTGGTGTAGTGATCACCGTGTACATCATAAACATGTCGATAATAACGACAAAGACCCCTATTCAGCTAAGCTGGGCTTTTGGTACAGCCATATAGGTTGGATGTTACGTGAATATCAAGCGAGTCGTTATAGTGATTACAATAACGTCCGCGATTTGCAAAATGACCCGATTCTTGTGTGGCAACACAAACACTATTTAGCATTGGTTATTTTAATGAATATCGGCTTACCCGCTTTGTTGGGCTGGTTAAATGGTGACATAGTGTCGATGGTATTAATGGCTGGCTTGCTACGATTAGTGGTAGTACACCATTGTACTTTCTTCATTAATTCACTTGCCCATATTTGGGGTAAACAGCCGTACACAAACAAAAACACCGCTCGCGACAATGCTTTTTTAGCCTTGCTGACATACGGTGAGGGTTACCATAACTTCCACCATATTTTTGAAAATGATTACCGTAATGGTATTAAATGGTGGGATTACGATCCAACCAAGTGGTTAATAAAAACGATGGACTGGGTTGGACTAGCCTCCGACTTACGTAAAGTACCACAAGAGCGTATTGAAGCGGCCAAACTGAAAATGCAACTGCAACGTGTGCAGTACAAGGTGGCCCATTTACCTAATTGTGATGAAATAATTGATACCTTCCAAGCTGAATATGAACTTATGAAGCAGCATTTGATGGAATACTATCAAGCCAAAAAAGCGTTGATTGAAGCTAAGCGAAAGCAATTAGTTGATACCCACTTAAAAGAACAGGTTCAAGAACTTCGCGAACGCTTTCTTGAGCAGCAGCGACAATGGAAAAGCCTGACGGCTGCTTATGCGTAGTTTTAGTCTGAATTCTAGCGGCCAATTAACAGCCGCTTTACAGTGACATTAATGCCGCGCCCTTTAAGGGCGCGGCATTTTTATTAGCCTGTTGACTGTGTCTAAAGACGTTATAGCCATTTCAAAAACTAATTCAAATGCGCTTTTTCTATTTAATGCTACCCAAGTACCAGATTATCTTTCACAATGAATCTATAACAGACCTTCACTTCCTTAGATTAAGTTATTCATTATGAAGTCCAATTATCAAGACATTCGCTTAACCGAATACAGCCACGGAGCCGGGTGCGGCTGTAAAATATCCCCCCAAGTACTCAGTACTATACTGTCATCACAATTACCGCTATTCACTGACCCTAATATCCTGGTCGGTAATGACACGCGTGATGATGCTGCGGTATACAAACTCAATGATGATATTGGGATTATTAGTACTACTGACTTCTTTATGCCTATCGTCGACGACCCTTTTACCTTTGGTCGTATTGCAGCGACGAATGCAATAAGTGATATTTATGCCATGGGCGGAACCCCTATAATGGCGATAGCTATTTTAGGCTGGCCAGTAAACAAACTGCCTGCAGAAGTGGCTCAACAAGTCATAGATGGCGGACGCCAGGCCTGTAAAGATGCCGGCATTATGTTAGCGGGAGGGCACAGTATTGATGCACCAGAACCTATTTTTGGTTTAGCAGTGACAGGCCAGGTACAACTCAATGATTTAAAGCAAAACAGCACGGCTAAATCTGATGACAAGCTGTATCTGACCAAACCTATTGGTATTGGTGTACTGACAACGGCTCAAAAACAAAAAAAGCTTAAACCCGAGCATAATCATATTGCGATTGATGCTATGTGTCAGCTGAATAAAGTTGGCCAAGATATCGCTAAAATAAAAGGCGTCAATGCCTTAACAGATGTGACTGGGTTTGGTTTAGCAGGTCATTTAATCGAACTCTGCCAAGGGGCTAATCTCACTGCGACACTTAACTTTAATGCCATTCCTAGATTAGCAGAAGTCGATAACTATATTGCCCAAGGTTGTATTCCAGGAGGAACAAGTCGTAACTATCAAAGTTATGCACCGCATTTACCATCATTGACCGATTACCAGCAGGCAATATTATGTGATCCTCAAACCAGTGGTGGTTTATTGATAGCAGTAAATGAATCGGCGCTGGCAGAGTTACACAAAGTATTAGCTGAGCATCAAATTGCCCTACATTGTATTGGGACATTGAGTAGCAATGCATTGAACACACCTGAACAACTAGTGGCTTTACTCAATGAGTAATACCATTGCCGCCAGTGAATACGGTCGATTGTTACTAGAAAAGCGACCTCTGATTGACGTTCGCGCGCCAATTGAATTCAATAAAGGTGCTTTTCCCGAGTCAGTTAATTTACCTTTGATGAATGATAGAGAGCGTCAACTAGTGGGTACCTGTTATAAACAGGAGGGGCAACAAGCCGCCATTACCCTAGGCCATCAATTGGTCAGCGGTGATATTAAGCAAAGCCGAATTGATGCCTGGTGCGAACAAGTACACCAACATAATCATAGTTATTTATATTGTTTTCGAGGCGGCCTTCGCTCTCAACTTAGCCAACAATGGCTGCAACATGTAGGTATTGATATTCCCTATGTTTATGGGGGATACAAGGCACTACGTAGCTTTCTGATTAGTACTATTGAACAAGCTGAATCAAATCACCATTTTTTGATTTTAAGCGGCAGTACCGGTAGTGGTAAAACTGAGTTTATTCATCAGCGTAAAGAAACCATCGACCTAGAAGGCCTGGCTAATCATCGCGGATCAAGTTTTGGTAAACAAATAAGCTCACAACCTAGCCAAATTAATTTTGAAAATAATCTAGGGGTCGCGTTACTTAAATATCAACAGGTCAAGTCATCATCCAAATTGCTGTTAGAAGATGAGAGCTTCTTAATTGGCCGTACCGCTATTCCGCAGCCATTTTTTAAAGCCATGCAGCAAGCGCCAATTGTATTACTTGAAGAAGCATTTAATGCCCGAGTCGATAGACTTCATGGTGAATATGTCAGTAATATGCACCAACAATATTGCACTCTATTCGGAGAGGTTGAGGGGTTTAACGCGTTTGCAGTGTATTTAGTCGACAGTATTAGCAAAATCCGTAAACGCTTAGGCGGAAAACAACATGACGAGTTACAAGGACTTATTCAACAAGCATTAAAGCAGCAGCAAAATCAGCATAATCTTGATGGTCATTACGCCTGGATAAGCCAGTTACTCAGCAAATACTATGACCCCATGTATCAATACCAACTGGATAAAAAACTCACTAAGGTGATTTTTAAAGGTAATGCCACTGAAGTGCACCAATGGTTGGATGAGCAAAAATAGACGCAAATAAAAAATGCCTGATGATTCAGGCATTTTTACTTACAAAGCACTGTTGATTTACGCTATTAAAGATTAAGGTTTATATCAATTAATTGATAAGTATACTTATCAAAAAAACTTGAACGGATTGCTGAATTTTCACGGGTTTTTTCCGCTCGCTGTTGACGAAACGCTTGGTACTGGCTGGGGGAATGGTTTTGATAACCATAAATAGATACCGTTATTCGCGGTTGCGTAAGCTGCTCAAAGCGCGACTCGATATTCGCCGGTAAACTCAACTCAGGCATAACGCCATTTAACGGAGCCTCTACACTCCAACGAGCCGTACCGTATTCGTACAAATTAACGGCTAAAAGTGTGTTGCCTAATCCTATATTGGTAAAGTTATAACTAGAGGTACCACCATTGAGCATTCCCTCCAAAATAGTTTGTGTTTCCGCTAACATTTCATATTGATTCAGCGGTATATGTAAGTCCTGTTGTGACATAGCATTAGTCACTTTCTTACGGATACCTGACTGATACGATACATCACCAAATTCATTGCCCCCCAATGACTCAAACATACTTACAGAAACAAAGTTATTCTCTAAAAGCGCCGGAAAAACCTGAGGCTCATTTTGCCACGCTAACCAATTAACCCGGCCAGACTCAGTTTCTGAAAACGTAGTGTATCTAACATTGCCTGGGTCATAAGGGTTAACAATCACACTGAGTAATGCACCTTCATTCTTAGCGTTGTCGAACTGGCTACTTGACACAGTGAAAGGTTGGCTAGAGTCATGTCCATTGACATCTAATATAGCAGAGTAAGCAATAACTCCTGATTGTTGCGGCATTAAGGTCACGTGAACTGGCGCAAATTTGCCATCATTCTTACATAATAATCTTGAGGTATTTTCGCTTCGTTCAAATAACGCGGTATAACCTGAATACACTGCATTAACATCACTGAGGTCAAAATTAAATGTTTCACATTCACATTGCGCATCTAAGCTATTTTGCCAGAAAGTGCGAACACCTAAATCACCTCCAGTAATCTCAGTATCGGTATTAACCAGCATTTCACCATCGATATCGACGGCTATACTGATGTGCTTAGCATCTGCAGGCCATAGAATATCGACTTTACCGCTGGAAGGACTTTTCGACTGACTTAAGATACTGCCATCTTGACGATGGACAATAATATCGGCACCCGCTAAGGGTTGGGTAAAGCTACACTGAGATGCTTCTGACAATAAATCGACAGTTAATCGTTTACTTGGCGATATACTTATATCGCCACCGCCATCACTGCCGCCACAAGCAGAAAGCATCATAATCACTGATGCGGAAAACGCACTGGTTAATATTCTGTTCTGTTTCATTTAATTTTCTAATTCCTTGAATAATTTTCACAATAACATTGCGGCTACATTATTCAGGATTATAAAAATAACACAATATGGATTTAATAATATGCTAAGGCCAGTTACTCAGCATTAAGTAACATGACATTCCATGGAAGATTTTTCGGTACCTACGACAATAAAATTTGGATTCTCTAGTGTATCTCGCTCATTGTAAGTCATTGGGTGCAAGTGGATATCAACCAAGGCTCCACCCGCTTCTTCGACAATAATTTGTGCAGCACCTGTATCCCACTCACCTGTTGGGCCCAAACGGATATAACAATCTGCCTGGCCTTCAGCAACTAAGCAACTTTTCAATGCTGCGCCACCTAACACCACTAACTCGCAGTCTTTGGGATGGCTAAATAATTTAAGTACCTTTTGGGGGTCTTGTCGGCGGCTAACCGCTATTCGCAGATGATTTTGCTCTGATAGCGCTAATTGAGTGCTAGTAATACGTACTTCACCTTCGGGGCTACGTTTATAGGCACCTAACCCTGCAATAGCGTAATAACATACGTCGGTCATTGGCACATAAACAATTCCCATGATGGGACGATTATGTTCAACAAGGGCAATAATCACCGAGAAATCACCACTACCAGCAATAAATTCACCAGTACCATCAAGCGGATCGACTAACCAATACTTTGACCAGCTTTGTCTGACAGACAAAGGAATATCAGCATCTTCTTCACTGAGAATAGGAATGTCCGGTGTCAATTTAGCAAGACGTGAACAAATGATGTCATGGGCGGCCAAGTCGGCAGACGTTACAGGGGTATTATCAGATTTTATCTCTCGTTTAAAATCACCTGACTGGTAGATTTTACGAATAGCATTCCCTGCTTCGATAGCAATTTCAATTGCTTGTTCGATGATGGCTTCAGGCTTCATTACAACTCCAGTTGCTGGAAATAAGCATGTATTACTGATTAAAACTAACTTTAGCTAATTTTAGCCAAAGTGCGAGGATAATACTTTACTGGGTAAGTGAATGGCACTTACCTCTGTATGACTCATACGGCGAAACAAGCAGTTATTTAGCTAGAAATTACTTCGCTAAAAACTGTTTAGCTAAAAAAAGTGCGCTTACACTTCGAGATTCAGAAAAGTCGGGGTTATCTAACAATGCTTGCCAATCATCTAGTGCCCAAGGCACCACAATAATCGGTTCAGGTTCATCACCTTCAAGTTCACTGGCATACAATTGTTCAGCAACAAAAATATGCATCTTGCTAGAGAAGTACCCCGGTGCCAGTGACAACGTTTTTAGATGGGTTAATTTTTTACTGGCAAAACCTATTTCTTCTTGTAATTCACGATTAGCAGCCTCAATAGCCTCTTCACTAGGATCAATAAGCCCTTTAGGAAAACCTAATTCGTAATTATCCGTTCCGGCGGCATACTCTTTTGCCAGTAACAACTGACCTTGATGAATAGGCACAACCATTACAGCGCCACGGCTTCCGCCCTTCATTCGCTCATACTGGCGCTCAACACCATTGGAAAACTTAAGATGAACTTGCTCAATTTGAAATAGCCGACTTTTAGCGACAATTTCTGTGTGCAAGATTTCCGGCTTACTATGCCGCTGTGTCATTGCAACCCCGTGTGACGAATGAAATAAGACAAGCGACAATATTACTACCCTAAGCGTAATCTACAACCGGAATTTACAGTCTTCTTAAAACAAGTTTCTATGTTTTAGTCATTAAAGATGATTCATAGCGCTACTTTTGGGATTCTGACTCAATAAAAAAGGAGCTAATTAGCTCCTTTTTCACTTCTACAACCCTTTAAAAATGATAACGTAAACTGAGCTGGCCAGTTAAAATATCATTTGGCTCAATATCAACATATTGGTACCCCAGCCCTAAAGACCAGGATTCGGTCATTTGGTAATGAAATTGCATTCCAATATACCAATCAGTACCACTAAGCTCGGTCATTATACGGTTATTATTCATCTGGCTGGCAATATCGGCATTCCATCTAAATAAACCGACCGGTATCTCAAATCGCCAATCCTGATGCTCAATTAAAGTAAAACGCAGCCCTAGGGTTATACCATCAGCCAGTATCGGCGTAACCGATTTCAATGCCTGGTGATAATTCTGCGGGCTTAAGGTGTTGCCTTTAAGTTGTGCAGTGCCGCTACCAAAGTCAGAATAACCTAACTCAACAGCAAGAAAATTGTTCCATTGATAACCCGCACTCAACCCCAATGCAGTATCGCTATCATCAACATCAGTGACTTCAGTATCGTTTGGATATTGCCAATTTTGTATCTTGCTATCAGCATACGCTTGTCCAACAAACCCATCTAGATACCAGCTGTTGGCTTCTGCTGCATTAGCTTGCGCTGTCACACCAATCAATAACACGCTGCTGATTGCTACCGCCAGCCATTTACCTCGACGCACTAAACCACCAAAAGCAAGTAGCACCAATCCGTACAAGGATAAGCTACCACCACCGGATTGATTATCGATAACAACTTCTTGATAAGCTTTAATGGTCACTAACACCTGCCCTGAGGCTTCGCCGCCAGCACCATCACTTATCAAATAGCTCAGTGTATCCACCCCTTCAAACCCCTGTTTAGGTGTATAACGAAGCTGGTTAGATTCTATCGATACAGCCCCTTGTAATGCTGTACCACTGACTAACGTTAAGCTGTCACCATCGATATCACTGTCGTTACTTAATACATTTAACAGCAAGCTGGTTCTATCATCCGTATTAGCTGTGTCATCGATTGTGGTGGGTGCACTATTAGCCCTCACGGATACCGTAAGTTGACTAGTTGATGTGCCACCTTGTCCATCTGAAATACTGTAGGACAGTACGTCTATGCCAATGAAGTCAACATCAGGAGTGTAACTGATTTGCTGGTTGGCTAAAATCACCGCATCACCAAAATCGCTGGTCACATTCTGCACGCTCAAGGTATCACCATCGATATCGGTATCATTTGCCAGCACATCTATATCAATACTTTGGTTCAATGATAAAGACGCACTATCTGCATTTGCCACTGGTAAGTGATTATTGTTAAGCATCACAGCAACCCCGCCCGGGTCTGAAACCGCGCTATTGACAAGACCATCATCATCGTTAGGGCCGCCATCTTCTATGGTTAACTGCACACAATGGTAGCCTTCAATTAAGCCGGGCTGCCATTCTGCAGCGCCTGGTGGCGGACAATAACCGGCAGAGCCCTGACTAGAGTGGATTGAATTGTTGGCATTCTCCACAAAGCTCACCCATCTTCCGCGCATAAACTTACGATACACACCGCTTGCCGGTATGGGTTGTATTTGCGGAATAACGATACTAACAGTCATGCCTGGTGTTGGGAGATCGTCGATTACAAAATCAAACAAGCCACCTGCTGGAATAAATGCTATTGGATCAGGGATTAAGTTATCGTCTGGTATCTGAAGACCTTGAGCACCATTAATTAGCGCCGCATTACCTAAGTGCAAACACACACCCGGCTCACTTTCTGCAAGGAAGGTCTGTTGCGAACTAACCTTTTCTTGCAGCACGTTACACTCATTAATCCCATCCAGGTAATCAGCAATACCATCACCATCGGTATCAGCAAAGCCTTCTTGATTATCTGGGATTAAATCACCATCGCTGTCACTTCCTGTTAGTACGGGTAAGCTGTCTTTCACCAATAAGGTTAATTGCACCTCAGTCGATAATTGCGGCGTACCATCATCGGTCACTACCAAGCTAATAGGATAAATACCCGCATCAAGCGTACTAGGGTCAAAGTAACTGCCATCGGCATCACTTTCTAACACCAACACACCTGTTGACCAGACCTCTGTAAGGCTATTTTGCAAATTCACATCTTGGCTTTTCGCCTGAATGTACACCTTTCCGTCTTGCTTACTCACTTGAGTCCGTGGCTCATTTGACTGGGTAACCACGATACTCGCTGTCGGCGCAATGTTAGCTTCAGTAATCAATAAGCGAGTTTCACGCTGACTGCTGAGGTTCAGGCTTGGATCTAAGCTGATTAGCAGCTCTTCATCCGCTTCCGTTATCCCATCATCGAACACATTGACGCTAAAGCTTGCGCTTAAACCAGAGGTTACCTCAAACACACCATCGACTAAATCATGATCATTGCCATCACTACTGCCAGACACGGTATAAGGAATGCTGACAGGATACTGCGGCGATGGACCATTTAAGAACACGCTGAAATGTGCTTCATTACCCTCGCTGACCACTTGGTTACGGCTAATGGAAATAAGCGGTTTCACTGTCACTTTTTGCGCTTTAATCGAACTGCGACCCTGGCTATCTGTAGCTTGCCAGTAGGCAACATGTTCACCTGGCGAAAACAGCTGCTTGGTGTTTACCAGGGATACCGCAAGTTTCTTGCCTGCTTTATCAACCGCTGTGGCAACACCTAGCTTAAGCTTAGTAAATAGCCCTGTCGCGTTAGCGGTAATGTCAGCAGGCACAGTAATCACAGGCGCATCAGCTGAGCTTTCACCTGTGATAAGCAATTGTACTTTTGCATTATTGCGACCTTTATGGCCATCGGAAATGCTATAACGCAGTGCCACTGGACCAACAAAACCCGCTGGAGCTTGGTATTTAAGCTGTGCAGCTACAATTAGCACGCTGCCGACATCGGCAGCAGCGCCATCTATGGTTAAGGTATCTCCATCAACATCTGTATCGTTGTCCAATACTGCTAAGGTATAGCTATTATCCGTCGACAGGCTTTGACTATAACTATCATCCACCGCTTTAGGCTCGTCGTTAACAGGTGTGACTATGATACTAATAACACCAGGAGTCGAACTCAACTCTGCATCTTTAGCAATAAAGCGCACACTGTCTTCACCATTAAAGTCTACATTTGGCGTGTATAACCACACTGACCCATGCTTATCTAATGTACCCGATGTTGGCTGAGTCACTACCTCAAAACTAACTGGATCATCGTCCTCATCAACAGCTGTAAAGTTAATTGACACAAAGGCATCTTCCTCTAGGGTGACCGTTGCATCATCAGCCACTGGTGCGATGTTGGTCGCATTCACTATTAGAGTAAATGTTTGAGTGGCAAATAAACCTGCTGCATCAGTCACTTTCAACCCAATGGCGTGGCTACCCACATCATCTCGATTGGGTACGCCACTTAACACTGCCGTTACTGGATTAAAGCTTAACCAAGCAGGTAACGATGAAGCACTAAACGTAAGAATGTCGCCAACACTATCTACCGCTGTCAATGTATAAACATAACTCGCTCTCTGATCAGTACTTAATAGTGGAGTAGAACTAATTACAGGAGCACCATTTGGCGTCACGCTATTTGAACTGGCTGACGCGGCACTTGTGCCTGTTGCATTTGTTGCCGTTACACTAAAGCTGTACGAGGTGCCGTTGGTCAGTCCTGCTACTGTTAACGGTGAGGCCGTTCCCGTAACCGTTAATCCGCCGGGACTAGAGGTCACTGTGTAACCGCTAATGACGCTGCCTCCATCACTCGCTGGGGCAGTAAAGCTTACACTCGCACTGCTATCTCCTGCTGTGGCGTTTACTGCTGTTGGCACGCTTGCAACCACACCATTCACAGCAAAACTCTGACTCACTTGAGCCGCTGCTAAATAGGCACTGTTACCTGCCTGATTAACATTAATTGTACAGATGCCGGGGGTGACAAAGCTCAATGCTCCGACACTGGTGATAGTACACACGCCGGTGGTGGATGAGGTAAAGGTCGGCGTTAAGCTTGAGCTGGCACTCGCCGTTAAGGTTGGGCTTGTGCCTATATTTTGCGCCCCAGGATTGGCGAACGTTATCGTTTGCGACCCTATAGGCGTCACGCTGTTCGATGCGCTTGAGCTACCACTGACACCCGCACTGTTTGTGGCTGCCACACTAAAGGTGTAAGCCGTACCATTAGTAAGGCCAGCAACCGTTAAGGGTGAAGCTGCGCCGCTGGCAGTCAAACCACCAGGGCTAGAGGTCACGGTATAAGCGCCAATCGCTGCGCCACCAGTATTAGTAGGTGCACTAAAAATCACACTCGCTTGAGCATCACCCGCTGTCGCAGTGCCTATAGTAGGCGCGCCTGCAACCACCGCTGTGACAGAGAAACTCTGACTCACTTGGGCTGCCGGTAAGTAAGCACTGTTACCCGCTTCATCAGCGTTAATGGTACAAGTACCCGTGGTGACAAAGCTCAAGGCTCCGACACTGGTGATGTTACACACACCCGTTGTGGATGAGCTAAAGGTTGGCGTTAAGCTTGAACTAGCTGTAGCACTTAGCGTTGGCGTGGAGCCAAAGCTTTGGCTACCAGGATTGGCAAAGGTTATCGTTTGCGACCCTATCGGCGTCACGCTATTCGATGCACTTGAGCTACCACTGACACCCGCACTGTTTGTGGCTGCCACACTAAAGGTGTAAGCCGTACCATTAGTGAGGCCAGTAACCGTTAAGGGTGAAGCTGCGCCGCTGGCAGTCAAACCACCGGGGCTGGAAGTCACGGTATAGGCCGTAATCGCTGCGCCACCAGTATTAGTAGGTGCACTAAAAATCACACTCGCTTGAGCATCACCCGCTGTCGCAGTGCCAATTGTTGGCGCGTCTGCAACCACCGCAGTGACTGAGAAACTCTGACTCACCTGGGCTGCCGGTAAATAGGCACTGTTACCCGCTTCATCGGCGTTAATGGTACAAGTGCCGGTGGTGACAAAGCTCAAAGCTCCGACACTGGTGATAGTACACACACCGGTGGTGGATGAGCTAAAGAGTGGCGTTAAGCTTGAGCTGGCTGTAGCACTGAGCGTTGGCGTGGTGCCAAAGCTTTGGCTACCAGGATTGGCAAAGGTTATCGTTTGCGCTGCAATCGGCGTCACGCTGTTCGATGCGCTTGAGGCCGAGCCAGTGCCCGCGGAATTTGTTGCCGTAACGCTAAAGCTATACGCGGTGCCGTTGGTCAGGCCAGTAACCGTTAAGGGTGAAGCTGCGCCGCTGGCAGTCAAACCACCGGGGCTGGAAGTCACGG
Organism: Shewanella sp. HL-SH5; assembly: GCF_051163755.1. NCBI lineage: Bacteria > Pseudomonadati > Pseudomonadota > Gammaproteobacteria > Alteromonadales > Shewanellaceae > Shewanella > Shewanella sp. HL-SH5. Next base: position 87,904 of record NZ_CP195038.1, on the reverse strand, counting down.
TATAGGCCGTAATCGCTGCGCCACCAGTATTAGTAGGTGCACTAAAAATCACACTCGCTTGAGCATCACCCGCTGTCGCAGTGCCAATTGTTGGCGCGTCTGCAACCACCGCAGTGACTGAGAAACTCTGACTCACCTGGGCTGCCGGTAAATAGGCACTGTTACCCGCTTCATCGGCGTTAATGGTACAAGTGCCGGTGGTGACAAAGCTCAAGGCTCCGACACTGGTGATAGTACACACACCGGTGGTGGATGAGCTAAAGAGTGGCGTTAAGCTTGAGCTGGCTGTAGCACTGAGCGTTGGCGTGGTGCCAAAGCTTTGGCTACCAGGATTGGCAAAGGTAATGGTTTGCGCTGCAATCGGCGTCACGCTGTTGGATGCGCTTGAGGCTGAGCCTGTGCCCGCGGAGTTAGTTGCAGTAACGCTAAAACTATACGCTGTGCCGTTGGTCAGGCCTGCAACCGTTAAGGGTGAAGCTGCGCCACTGGCTGTCAAACCGCCAGGGCTTGAGGTGACGGTATAGCTAGTAATCGCTGCGCCGCCAGTATTAGTTGGTGCACTAAAGCTCACCGATGCTTGTGCATCGCCCGCTGTGGCTGTGCCTATAGTTGGCGCGCCTGCAACCACGGCAGTGACAGAGAAACTCTGACTCACCTGGGCTGCTGGTAAATAGGCACTGTTACCCGCTTCATCGGCGTTAATGGTACAAGTGCCTGTAGTGACAAAGCTCAAGGCCCCGACACTGGTGATAGTACACACACCGGTTGTGGATGAGCTAAAGAGTGGCGTTAAGCTTGAGCTGGCGCTGGCCGTTAGGGTCGGCGTGGTGCCAAAGCTTTGGCTACCAGGATTGGCAAAGGTAATGGTTTGCGCTGCAATCGGCGTCACGCTGTTGGATGCGCTTGAGGCTGAGCCTGTGCCCGCGGAGTTAGTTGCAGTAACGCTAAAACTATACGCTGTGCCGTTGGTCAGGCCTGCAACCGTTAAGGGTGAAGCTGCGCCACTGGCTGTCAAACCGCCAGGGCTTGAGGTGACGGTGTAGCTAGTAATCGCTGCGCCGCCAGTATTAGTTGGTGCACTAAAGCTCACCGATGCCTGCGCATCACCCGCCGTTGCTGTGCCTATAGTTGGCGCGCCTGCAACCACGGCAGTGACAGAGAAACTCTGACTCACCTGGGCTGCTGGTAAATAGGCACTGTTACCCGCTTCATCGGCGTTAATGGTACAAGTGCCTGTAGTGACAAAGCTCAAGGCCCCGACACTGGTGATAGTACACACACCGGTTGTGGATGAGCTAAAGAGTGGCGTTAAGCTTGAGCTGGCGCTGGCCGTTAGGGTCGGCGTGGTGCCAAAGCTTTGGCTACCAGGATTGGCAAAGGTAATGGTTTGCGCTGCAATCGGCGTCACGCTGTTCGATGCGCTTGAGGCTGAGCCTGTGCCCGCGGAATTTGTTGCAGTAACACTAAAGCTATACGCTGTGCCGTTGGTCAGGCCTGCGACCGTTAAGGGCGATGTCGCGCCGCTGGCCGTCAAACCACCCGGGCTAGCCGTCGCTGTGTAACCGGTAATTGCTGAGCCACCATTGGATCCTGGGGCACTAAAAGTCACTGAAACTTGGGTATCGCCCGCTGTAGCCGTGCCTATTGTTGGCGCGCCTGGGATAGTCAGTACATTGCTGGCCGTAATACCATTGCCAGTTAAATCAGCGACATTAATTGCTGCATCGGCACCCGCGGCCCAATTATCGGCAGCGGCAAGGTTATAAGTTGTTGCATCATTTGCGCTGGAACCATTTTTATTTAATAGTACGTTGACTCCGCTTTTATCCGTAGCACTCAAGGTGAACGTAAAACTGGTAGCGGAAGTGACTTCGACATTAGCGGTATCGGTAAGGCTATAAGTCCCACCCGCCTCGCCAGTGAAGGTGAATTTGTTGGCGACCACGTCATTAGTAGCACCTTGTGAACTTAAATAGCTACTGCCTGTTACCACCAACACACCGCTGGTATAATCATAGGCCGCACTGGTTATAGTAGGTACAGCCACATTACTGACGCTAATGTTATTTCCTGAAGAGTCTTCAACATTGAGGGCAGGATCAGCACCAGCAGCCCAATCATCTGCAGCATCGAGATAGTAAGTGGATATATCGCTAGATACTCCCCCATTTTTATTGGCAATTAAATTATAAGCCGCTTTGTCTGTGGCACTTAAGGTGAACGAAAAACTGGTATTGGATGTTATCTCTACATTGCTGGTATTGGTTAATGTATAGCTAGCTCCTCCTTCACCGTATAAGGTAAATTTATTGGCTATCATGTCATTGGCAACACTAGCACGTTGACTAAAACCTGATCCTGTCACTGTCAGCACACCGCTACTGGCATCATAAGTCGCATTGGTAATTGTCGGTAACGCAACATTCGATACTGTCACGCCATTTGAGGCATCTGCAATATTCCCGCCGGTGATCTCACTGTTCCAGTCATCAGCCACGGCCAGATTATAGGTAGTAGCACTAGTGGAGCTGGTGCCATTTTTGTTGAAAATGGTCTCGACAATCCCGTAGTCGGTCGAATTTAAAGTGACTGAAAATGATGTGCCACTGGTGGCCTCGACATCGGCAGATGTGAGCGTATAGGTAGTCCCACCTTCACCGACAAAAGTGAGCATGCTGACATTGATATCGTTACTCGCACCCAGTATGCCGACCATATTAGTGCCTGTAGCAGTAAGCACATGAGTGCTGCTATTGTAGGTGGCAGAGGTAATAGTGGGCGCGCTAACATTGCTGACAGTTATGCCATTACTGGTAAGGTCTGCTGGGGCTGAGGCGGTGGGATCCCAGTTGGTCGCCGCGGCTAAGTTGTAGGTAGTTGCATCAACCGATGACGTACCATTTTTGTTCAGCAGTCCATTAATCGCTAATTTGTCGGCGGCATTTAAGGTCACAGAAAAGGCAGTTGAGCTGCTGGCGGTCGCATTGGGACTGGTCAAGGTATAGGTGCCGCCATTGCGGCCAGTTAACGTCAGCTGAGTGACATCGATAGTGTCACTGGTGGTCATATTGGCAGCCGTGACCGCCAATGCCCCAGTCAAGGCATTATAGGTAGCGCTGGTAATAGTGGGAGCAGGTACAACCTTGGGGCTAAAATCCACATCATCTATATCTATATCAAGATCAGACCCACTGATACGAACCTCGTCAATATTTTCCCAGCTGGAATTACCCGAAACACTAAAGGTGCCAAAAAAAGTACCGCCAAGATTAAAAGTTGTACTTATTTGCTCAACATTGTCTTTATAGCCTTTGATCGTAAGATTAGTTGTTGAGCCCAACCCAGTTGAGACCGCAAAACTATTTAGCTTAAACTCATCGCCATCACTGGTTTTAAAACTAACAATTGTTGATGTATTGCCTCCTGTAGACCTATATCCGAGTGCATGGTCTCCTCCAGTCGCAAGATCTCCATTATTGACAATCAAAATATTTATAGAATCATTATTGGTATAGGTAATTCCCGCTATCGTCACCGAATTACTGCCCTGATCAGCAACCGGTAGGCCGTCATAATTTTGATCGACAGGAACCGCTGCCCAAGCAGGTTGTATCATGGTCAAGAACAAAATACTTACACATAATCTGAGCCAAGCAACACAATATTTTTTAGTACAAGTACCAAGGATGTGAATGGTATTGGCAAGCATATTTTTAAGCATAATATTCTCTTTTTATAATAGGTAGATGCACTTACTGGATAACAATTTTCACTTAACAACAAGGCGCTCCAACTAGGAACGCTTATCGAACATACATAACAAGGTTAATTACGAGATGGAAACAGACCTTCCAGGGCAATAATGAAATTAGTGCCTATATTTGGATTGCGCAAAGAGACTGGTGCCCCACTACCCAAGGATGCTGTATTACCGGTTGCACTGAAAGGCCTTAAGGTGACATCGGCAACATCCTTTGAATAAAGCGTACCAGGGCGGCCACCTGCGGCGATGGAGCCTAATACAGTTGAATCAGCCGGCTTAGATATCATATCCACACCTGCAGCTGACGCGGGTATTGCAACACTGACTGTTACCGTCAAAGGTCTATCGGGTAATTGATCCACACTTAAGTGAACCGATTCCTGACCGGCTAATACTCCTTGTTTAACTGGGGTTAAGCCTGGCCCCGCTCCCATACCAACAGGGCTGCGGCCACGTAAATCAGGAAGGCCGAAGCTAACCGTACCATTCCCACCATAGGTGGTACCTAGAAGTGAAAACAGGGCTTGGTTTGATGCTATGTCTAATAGTTGACCAGCACAAAACGCCCAACCTTGGGGAGCAAAATTCCCCGCAAACATACGGATTTCACCAATAAATGGTTCTGACATGTTTTCTCTCCTTAGATTATTTACGATTAAGTCTATTTAATCTTGCTTGTTTTAAACGTCAGGACTTGTGATATTTTAAGCACAAAACGCGTTACCTAAATTTATCGCTAATAAGCCCTTTGCGCTTTACTGCGTATCACCTAAAAACAATTACAATGATCCAAACGATACAAGTGTAGTAAACAAAACGACACTGCAAGGGTATATGCATAAAAAAAGATACATTGGTACTATATTTAAATAATGTCATTTATGTGCGGTATTGCCACTGCATGCTTTCATGAGTATCCGTAACACCTTGTATAGTAAAACCTTGCTGATAATAAAGTGCTTTCGCTCTTAGATTATCTATCGCTACAGACAAGTAAATAGGGACTTGACGCCCCTTGGCATCTTGCTTAAGCGCGTCTAACACTGCGGTGCCAACGCCTTTGCTACGGGTGTCAGGCGCTATCACCAAATCGACAAGCCACAAATATTCTGGCTTAACCTCTAAGGTCAGCTTGCCAATTACCTGAGCTTGGCGGCACAGGATATAATCCATTACCTTGGGGAATTGATTTTTGTAGGACATTTGTTGAAGTTGATATTGCTGCTGCAGTAGCATATCAACTGTAACTTGGGGTAATCCAAGTTGATAGAAATCGCTACGGGTAGAATAAAATAGCTGCGCCATAATAAATACGTCATCATCACTGGCTGGGCGCACATTGATATTCAATAGTGGGTTTAGCTGACTTAACATTAGTACTCCAAAAATAAGACATAGTTAGCAACTGAAGGTAGCTAACATACTTAACTTGCTGCTCTGCTGCACAATGTCAAAACATCTTGAAAATAGTGTTTATTAACATAAGGTCACCCTGCATTTTTAAGTAAGGTCCGAATTTAACTCCGAACTGTTATCACTATATGCTGTTAAATTTGTTAAATTTGTTAAATTTGTTAAATTTGTTAAATTGCGTTGAATCACATTAGCAAAGATAATGAATTTATACCCTTATCAAAGTGACGCTTAAACATTCAGCACACTTATTGAGGCTAGTATATAAAGGAAGAATGACAAGTGATGGCTAAAATTTTTGTCTGCAAAGGATTTATTGATGTTTAACTGGAATAATATAGATACAGTGTTACTCGACATGGACGGCACCTTGCTGGATTTACACTTTGATAACCATTTTTGGCTTACTTTAGTGCCACAGCAATTAAGCCAACAAAGACAAATTAGCCTTGATGCGGCCAAGCAATTAGTCGAAAACGCTTACCACAAAGTGACTGGCACATTAGATTGGTATTGTTTAGATTATTGGCAGCAGCAGCTTGAGCTTGATATTCTCACTCTGCATTATTCACTTGTTGAACGCATTCAAATGCGTCAAGACAGCATGCCTTTTCTTATGGCATTGGGTGCTATGAATAAAAAACGTATCTTATTCACCAATGCCCACCCTAAAAGTTTAGCGTTAAAACTTGAGCATACTGAACTGGCACAGGGTTTAGATGCCATGTTATCAAGTCATGAAACGGGTTACCCTAAAGAGCATCCGCAGTTCTGGTTGACGGCGATTGAAAAATATCAGCTAGATCCCACCAGATGTTTATTTATTGATGACAGTGAACCGATTTTAGCCGCATCGAAAAAGGCGGGCATAGGGTTTCAGCTAGGCATAAAAAATCCTGACAGCCAAAAAGGCCATAAGCTATTTAATGATTTTCCGGCAATTGATGATTACCATCATTTATTAGATGACTTACTTGCAGGCCAACATCTATAACGCTAGCCCAAGGTAGTAATGGCGCAATTGTCCATAACCTCACTGATGAAAAAAAGGGCGCAAATGCGCCCTTTCATAATCAATACTAAAACGCTCAGCACTCGCTGACGCTTATAAACCCGGGATAGCACCTTGATAGTTAATCGGATAATATCCTTGGCTATCTTGTCTACCCAAAAATGCTAAAGCTTCGGTTAAATCTTTTGGCTGAGCCGCTGTAGGTTTTATTTTAGCACTGACTTTAACCAAGTTATTTTCAGCCAAAGTAATAGTGCCCACCAAACCTAATTGATTCAATTGCTCGTCGGTAGTTAATTGCACTTGACCATCAAGACAGTTCAGACCTAAAGCAATATTACCCAATGGGTATTCGCCAAATTGATTAATGACATGGGTACTGTTTAAAAACAACTTACCTTTAAGCTGTTCACACCAGGGTAGCCCCTGCTCGAGCTTCTCTACCATTAAGCTGATGTCGCCATTTAGTTGCGCTCTAAACGGCAAGCGTGCTCCCGCAACAATAAAACTATTGGGCGCATCAAAGCGTAAATTTTCAACCTGCAAACCGGAAAAAGAGTAACTGATACTGCCTTTACTGCTGACAGCCGTTGCCCGCGTACCGATTTTAAAATCAATATCTGCACGGCCAATAAACAATGCCCACGGACTCAACTGCCAACTCACCTGTTCTAATTGGCGTTGATCGATACGCACCAGATCGGCTTTACCATCCCATAAAGTACCGTCCACACCCGCAAACTGAATATTATTCGGTAATGGCGCTACGCTCACTAACAGACTGGCAGGTAAATATACAATCAAAAAAATCAAATACACCACTACAGCAATGCCAATTTTGACAAATAATTTCACAAACATTCCTTACTGAGACAACTGAATACGTCTGACATTAACAAAACCCGCCGTATCTGAATCTGATAAATCGACGCTATCTAACGTTAAACCTTTTTGATCAACCAAATTATGTAAATAGTCTAACAGCGAGTCAAATGGCACTTCGTCCATCCACAGTTGAATTTTATTATCCTGCGGCTGCATTCGGGTTATTTCTAAATTATATTGGCTGGCGGTTTGGTTCACAATCGAGCTTAAACTGCCGCTAGCTTGAACTTTCGCTCCGGCTTTTTCAAGGCCAGCTATCTTATTGGCTGTTTGCTTCACATAATTTAAGTTTTGCAACTCAGCATTATAATTACGCTCGGCTGTTTGTTGAGCATTTGAAATAGGCGACCATACTCCCCAATACAAAATACCAATCACCACAAACACACTACAAAAACCGACTAATTGTTGCTCTCGATGCACTAAGCCTTGCCACCAAATACGCAAATTATCCATCTTATTTGCTCCTCAAGGTTAGTGTGCTGGTAACACTGTCTTCATTACTGTTCATTGCACCGCCATCGAGCTGGAAGTCTTTGCTGACAATCTCTTTAAATTTATCTAATTGGGCATAATTGTCAGCAACAACCTGCATCCTTAATTCATTACGGTTTGCATCAAAACGCAATGAGGTGGGTTTAAGTTGAGGTACACTGGAAAATGCGGGCTTCAACCCATCTAACATTTCAAAAAATGCCACTCCACCACCTTGACCTTGCATACTGCGCAACTGGCTATTGATTTGGGAGCGAATATCCACAATACGATTAATGCTTGGCGCTACAGACTTAAATATCGCCTCACTTTGAATTTTCATTGCCGCTGTCTGATGATTTAATTGAGAAATCGCCAAACCTTTATTAACTAGCGCCAATACCAAAACAGCTACCATCATAATCGCAGCATTACGCCATAACATAAGGTGTTTGCTGTATTCTCGTTTTGGCTTATATGCACCTGATAATAGGTTAACCGGGGCATTCAAAATGCCTTTGGCCAATACCATCATAGGGAGCTCAAGCGGCTTAGGTGACAGCGTTATATGGTTATCGTTAAAGGTTATTCCTTCACTATAACAAGCAACATCAATGCTCTGCTCGATAGCGGCACTTTTTTGCGCCTCTGCGACTAACTTTGGCAATGCTAAGTCAGTCCAGGCCTTAGGCAAACTTACACCAGCACCTTCGCCTGTTCGCAATAAATACTCATCACCAAAGCTCATAATAGCCCAACGACATTGCTCAAGGGGTAAGGCTAAGCAATCTGGTACAATGCGTTTTGCTTTTAAACCTGCATCCATTAACCATGTTAGCCATAATTGCATTTGTTGATGCTCAACCGCGACCACATTAACATTGTCACCATGACGGGTTCCTACCACAAAATGCATGTTATCTACATCACTGGCAATGGACTCTTCCAGCATAAATGGCAACGCCTTAAGCGCTTGACGTTGGCCTTTTTCAGGTACCGCTATTTTGGTTAACGTCATGCTTGCTGCTGGCACTAACACATCAACAGGTCGATTACCCACACGAGCTGTTAAGCTGTTAAGACTGAGCGCATCGGGTAATTCGCCTGAAGCAATGATTTCTTGCTCCTGCTCAGACCACACTAACCATGAACATGGGTGTTCTGCTGTTTTACCTAATCGGATAAATAGCCTTTCAGACACTGTTATTCTCCACCAATCTCTTACCGCATAATGCGGTTGAGTTTGTTATTATTGTTGGCCACCGTATTGGCGAGTGATGACATCTAAATTATTGCCACTGCGCTTTAATACACTGTCCATTCTGAATATTGCATTATCTACTTTGGCACCTGAGTGCAGTAAAAAGTAATCACTCGTAATCACAAAACTTGAACGAAGAGTCGCTTCAGATTTTATCCCTCTTACAGAGGAGTTATCCCAAAAATCTTCTATTTTTTCAAAACCATCTGCAGGTCGCTGGTTAATAATATTTTCGGCATCGGCAATAGAAATCTGATTATCCAACATGCCTACCATTAACGCCGCTTGTTCAACTTCAATCGTATTCACATTGAGCAATTGGCGATCATCACCGGGTATCGCACAAATATAGGGTAATAGTGTTACATATATATCTTGGGTAAAGCCCAGCACTGCACGAAGCTCACTACGATGCTGCATTAATGTATTCGCTGCACGATACGGTACTTTTCGAGACTCATATTCGGCATCTTCTGCACCAAATGGACCCGATAAAGTATCTTCATCAATATAATCTTTTAGGGTATGCGTTAAACGCTCTGCACCAAACTCATCCATGCCTAGGGCAATTAATAACCCTTGAAATTGCTTAGCCGCCAAGGTTAATTTTGGCTGCCCATTTTCAACTTCTTTTGACTCAAGCCCTACGGCATTCAAGTTGAAACAGGCACGCATATCTTGTATTTCACCGGCAATTTGGCCGTCTTCAACAGGAAAAATCACGTCGGCTAATGCCCAATATTGCTGGCGATGAACGATATTACCGTCGGCATCTTCAAAGTCTTGCTTGAGCACTTTCATTGCCAACTCTTCGCCGGACAGGGCATACCAATAAGCCTGATCATATTGCGCTAAATTAAGTGTACGACGCATTGAGAGCTGGTTGCGACTGGTGATGTTAGTGGCAATTGTGACTACCACAGCAACAATTAAAATCACCACTATCATGGCTACGCCCTGCTGCTTATGACGCCCCATCAACCTCGTCCACCATCATTACCATTGCCGACATTACGGCCATTATCATCAGTTCCATCACCATTATTCGTACCATCGTCAACTTTATCTTTGTCTGACTCATTATTACCGTTTGATCCATTATTAGAATCATTTTTGTCGCTAGGTTTGGGTGCTGATGCACCTTTGGGCAATAAAAACTGGCGTTGAATTTTTCCTAAGCCCTCAATTTCTAAGTTAATCGCAATCCCTTTTGGCATGGTGGTGCCATCGGTTTTTCGCTCCCATTTATCATTAATATAAAATGAATATTCTATTGATAATACATTTTCAATAATAAGTGTTTTTAATGGCTCTGCACCACTTTCAGGCTCTGGGTAAGGATAATACCAACGCTCTAAGCGACCACCTTGCACAACATAGGCAACCGACTGGATACTGCCTCGGGGTAAAATACCATCAGGGTTTAACCAACCTAACCGATAAAACACCAATGCTTCAGTTTCTGACTCAAGTAGGTTGTCACCACTTTGAAAATAACTGTTACTGCGTTCACCATCTAAGCCGCGAAATGTACGCGCAACTATTTGACCCAAATCTCGCTCAATTGCGCCAAAACCTTGTTGTAACGCTTTTAAACGAACGGAGAAAGCCTTGGTCACTTCATCGTTTTTCATTACGGTCGACAACACTGAGTTTGCTGCAAGGCCAATCATCGCAAAAATAGCGATAGCAATAAGCATCTCAAGTAAGGTAAAACCTTTATGGCCTTTAACCGCGGTTGTGAACATAACTACTCACTTGTGCCACTATGCGGGTATAACGCTGATCTTTACTCACACTGACTCGGATCATTCTGAAATTATCATCGGTGGTTTTTATCACTTCTTGACGCCAATACCACTCTTCACCGGCCAGCTCTACTTGGCCATCTTTTGAACCAATGTCGGGAAACTTATCCGGCAAGCGCGCCTCAACCATTTGATTACTGGCAACCCATTGCCCTAAGGTTCGCTCTTCTAAAATGGGCATGTTAGCCATTTGCTCGCCTAAACTTTTTGTGACTGACACAGCTGCAATAGAAAATACTGCTAAGGCGACAATCACTTCTAGTAAGGTCATGCCTTTAGAGTTCTTCATCAAAACGCCCTATCGATAATCGCCCTAATGCATCACCCACAACTAATACATCAATAGGTTGTCGGTTTTCATCGTTTATTGAAAAGTTCAGCTCAAATGGGGTCATCTCACCGCTTGGAAACAACAGAATTTGAGGTTCAGGATTTTTCTTTTTATCTTCAGCACTGGGCTCGTCAATAAAGGGCTCATCAAACCAAGAGTCTTGTTGCTCATCCTCTTGGTCAAGAGGCATACCATCTAACACTACATTAAGCGTCATTCCTGGCGCTAAATCATGAACAGATAACAGCTTATCTTGCTCTATGGGTTCCCATTTAGCATCTTTATAATACACAAATTGATATGCGCTTTCGTCAACCACTATGCCAATGAATTGGCCACTTAACACGGTTTCATCGAGTACTAATTCTACTGCAGCCATGAAGCGTTGAGCTTGCTTTTTTAACTCTTGCTCAGGCCCAGCACTGCCCATTGATAGGGTAACAGCCGCAGCGGCTAGCCCCATCAATAATGCAACAAGCAAGACTTCTAGTAGCGTAAAACCAGATTGACGATATTTATGCATGGTTTATTGGAAATCTTGTAAATTCCAGTTACCGATATCATCTTCAGTACCTGGTTGACCATCTGGACCTGCGCTAAAGATATCTAACTTGCCATTTTCACCTGGGCTTAATAATAAATATTCGTTGCGCCATGGGTCCTGTGGCAAACGTTTTACATAGCCATCATCACGGTAGTTACGTGGCTCTGGCGATGATGACGGTTTTTGAACCAATGCATCTAAACCTTGATCTGTGGTTGGATAAACACTGTTATCTAGCTTATACATGTCTAATGCGTTTTCGAGTGCAACGATGTCAGATACCGCTTTTTGCTGATCAGCTTTATCCTTGTTACCCATTAAGTTTGGAACAACCATTGAGGCTAAAATACCTAGAATAACGATAACAACCATGACCTCAAGTAAGGTAAAACCACGTTGTTTGGTTTGCTTTTGCATTGAATACTTCCTCTAAAACAGTGTTGTTAATATGATTTGGGTTAAGACTTTGCATTAACCGCTGATTAAATTGTTGAGCTCTAAAATAGGTTGTAAAATTGCCATTACAATAAATAACACTACACCTGCCATGCTAACAACAAGCAGCGGCTCAAATACGCCGATAGCAATATTGACGTTAGATTCAAATTCACGGTCTTGGTTATCTGCCGCACGTTCTAACATATTTTCTAGCTGGCCACTTTTTTCACCCGAAGCGATCATATACAGCATCATAGCGGGAAAAAGCTTAGTGTTGGTTAATGCTGCGCCTAAACTGGTGCCTTCGCGCACTCTAGCACCGGCATCATCAACGGCAGCACGCACTTTCACATTTTGCAGTACTTCACTGGCAATACGCATACCATCTAATAATGGCACCGCACTAGCGGATAAAATACTTAAGGTTCGAGCAAATCGTGCGGTATTGATACTCTTACTGACCTTACCAATCACAGGAAGTTTCAATAGTAATGAATCAAACTTCATCCGCATTGCTGGCTGAGTTAATAAGCGTTTAAGTACAACAAACAAGGCGACAATCACGCCAACAAGAATAAAACCGTAGTTTTGCACAAAGTCAGAGGCAAGAATTAAAAACTGGGTTGTGCCGGGTAACTCTTGGCCCATATGTTCAAATTGACCAACCACTTTAGGTACGACTGCAGCTAATAATACCGCAATGACGCCAATGGCAACCGTGGTCAGTACCGCAGGATAAATCATTGCCTGAGTCAGTTTTGATTTCAATTGTTGGCGGCGCTCGGTGTAATCGGCTAAACGATTTAACACTACTTCTAAATGGCCAGATTTTTCACCCGACGCCACCATAGCGCGATATAAGTCATCAAATACATGGGGGAATTCCGCCATTGAGTCAGCAAGGCTATAACCTTCGACCACCCGTGAGCGAACCGCCATAATCATATTACCTAAACGGGCTTTTTCAGATTGTTGCCCCACAGCTTTTAAGGCTTCTTCAATCGGTAAACCCGCGGCAACTAAGGTGGCAATTTGTCGGGTAATTAACGCCAATTCCGCGACAGAAATACGTTTCTTAAATAAGTTACCAAAACTAAAACCGCCACTTTGTGAACGAGCCTCTTTGTCTGCCACTTGCTGTATTTCTACCGGCATTAGGCGTTGCTCACGTAATTGACTACGGGCATGACGCGCCGAGTCGGCTTCTATCACCCCTTTTTGTTGCTTGCCTTTTTTATCAAGGGCTTTGTATTCAAACGCTGCCATTGATTATTCCTCGCGAGTGACGCGTAGTACTTCTTCTAATGTCGTTAAGCCTGCCAGCACTTTGCTCATGCCGTCATGACGAATACTTGGGATGGTTTTACGGACATATTTTTCAATGGCTAGCTCACCACGGCCACCGTGAATAAGTTCACGCACGTTATCATCAACCACCAGCAGTTCATGAATGCCGGTACGGCCACGATAACCATTTTCGCCACAGGCTTTACACCCTTTGGCGCGGAATATAACCCGTGTGTCATTGGCGGTTATGCCTAACAATTCACGTTCACGCTCATCGGGCACATGCGATTCTTTACATTTAGGGCATAAGGTACGAATAAGTCGCTGCGCTAATACGCCCAGTAAACTAGATGAAACCAGAAAAGGTTCTACGCCCATATCTTGCAGGCGCGTAATCGCACCAGAAGCGGTATTGGTATGTAAGGTTGAAATCACTAAGTGACCCGTAAGTGATGCTTGTATGGCAATTTGTGCGGTTTCTAAGTCGCGGATTTCGCCTATCATTACCACATCGGGGTCTTGACGTAATATGGCGCGTAAACCTCGGGCAAACGTCATGTCGACTTTATTGTTAACCTGAGTTTGGCCCACACCTTCTAATTCATATTCGATAGGATCTTCAACGGTTAAGATATTGGTGTCTTTGGAGTTGATTTCAGTCAAGCCAGCATACAAGGTAGTACTTTTACCTGAACCTGTTGGACCGGTCACCAAAATAATGCCATGGGGCTTACGAATAAGTTGATCGAATTGCTCGCGAATACCGGGTGTCATGCCCAATTGCTGTAAATCAAGGTTACCGGTATTTTTATCTAACAGACGCATCACCACACGTTCGCCATGACTTGATGGCATGGTCGAAACACGTACATCGACCGCACGTCCAGCAATACGCAGCGAAATACGTCCATCTTGTGGTACACGTTTTTCGGCAATATCTAATCGTGCCATCACTTTAATACGTGACACTAGTAAAGAAGATAACTTGCGGTTTGGTTTTAAAACTTCCTTCAACACACCGTCAATACGGAAACGAACAATAAGTTGTTTCTCATAGGTTTCAATATGGATATCAGAGGCTTCTTCTTTAATGGCTTCGGATAACAAAGCGTTAATCAACTTAATGATTGGCGCATCATCATCACCTTCGAGCAAATCCTCTGTTTGAGGCAACTCTTCAGCTAAGGTAAACAAGTCCATCTCGTTACCAATATCTTCCATAAGCTGTTGTGCTTCTGACGAATTGGCCTGATAAGCTTGGGTTAACTTAGCTTCAAAAGTGGTTTTTTCCAATTTGAATAAGGGTAAATCTTGTCCTGTATAACGACGCGCCTCAAGCATGGCTTCAATAGGGGTCGCCTCAGTGTAAAACAACGACAACAGCTCATCTTGTTTCGCCAGCACCAATTGAAAACGGTGGGCAAACGTGAACGGTAGTCGCTCTTTGCTATTAGAGTGGAAGACCTCATCGCCTTCCACTTCTAGCGCTAACTCTTGAGATGCCTGCGCCAACGGATCCGCTGCGATATCAGTCATCATTTTGCTCACTATCATTTAGATCATTTGTTTGTTTGCTTTCATTAATGCTTCTTAATGCCGGGTCAGTTTCACGCATTTGGGTTTCTAACCCTTTACCATTTTTATAACGTTCAAGTACCTGGTTAACGTCATCCGGAACATAAGTGTCTTGATCCCACTCGTCCAAAATTGGCACATTAGAGTCAGGCATTAAGTTGATACCGCCACGTTGCTGTTCAAGTTGCAGTGCACGGAAATAGTTATACTTACGACCCGCTATGCCCTCCATGGTGATACCGTCACGGATAATGGTTGGCTTAATAAACACCATTAGATTTTTCTTTTTCTTACCGCTTGAAGACGATTTAAAGAGATGACCAATAATAGGCAGATCACCTAAAAACGGCACTTTTTGCACGCTTTCTTGAACTTCTTCACTGATTAAGCCACCCAGTACCACAATTTGACCAGAATCAGCCATAACAGTCGTAGTTAAGCGGCGAGTCGCAAATGTCACATCAACACCGGTTTTACCGTTAATGCCTGACACCTCTTGCTCAATCGTTAGCTTAACCGAAGTCCCTTCGTTAATTTGCGGTACGACCTTTAATTTAACGCCCACTTCTTTACGTTCAACGGTTTGAAAAGGGTTACTGTTACCGTTACTGGAATTTTGGCTGCCGGTTAAAATAGGTACTTCATCACCAACAATAAACGAGGCTTCTTGGTTATCAAGAGTGGTAATTGACGGCGTTGCCAACACGTTTGAATTAGTGTCACTTGATACCGCTTGAATAAGTGCTCCAAAGTCACCCATAGCAACGCCCCAGGCCATGCCATTTACTTTGCCTAAAGCCTGTGCCAGTAAAGTAATATCGCCCTGAGAACTTGGGTTTTGACCAATTACCTCACCTGTACTTGGATTAGTAATAAAAGTACCTTCTTGTTCGCGTGCATTCCATATACCCGCACCAATCTCACCAATCGTTGGGCCTAGGTTATTAAACTGAGTGCCGCCACCGGCTTCGGTAACCCATTGAATGCCAAAACCAACATCATCGCCTTCGGCAACTTCAACGATAATGGCTTCAACCAATACCTGTGCACGACGAATATCGAGTTGGTTTATCACGCTTTCGATGGTGCGCATTTGATCGGGTTCAGCACTGATCACCAAGGCATTGGTGTCAGCGTGGGCCATAATATTAATTTCGCTACGGCGCTTACTGCCACCAGCTTGTTGAGCACCGTCTTTATCACTTTGTAAGTTTTGCGCAAAACCGGTTAACACTTCGACTAAATCTTCAGCATTGGCATAACGTAAATAACGTACTTTGGTATTACCGGTGTTGGCTTGCTCTGCATCTAAACGTTTAATTAACTCAACTACGCGTTGACGACTTTTTTCATCACCACTGACAATCACAGCATTGGTGCGCTCGTCGGCAACCACTTTAGGTGCTTGGCCAGGTAATTGTGATTGATTAGCACTTGAACGGTAAAGGGTGTCAATGATGCGAACAATTTCACCCGCCGAAGCAAACTCTAATGACACCACTTGAACTGCGGTATCACCCTGTTTGTCAACGCGGCGCACAATATCCACCAACTTGTTAACAACAGCGGCTCGCCCCGAAATCATTAATACGTTTGATGGGTCATAGTTAACAACGTTACCGCCACCCGCGTTATCATTTAATTGGCGCAATAGCGGTGCAAGCTGCTTAGCTTCGGTATTGTATAGAGCCACAATACGCGTCACCATTTCGTCACCTAAGCCAGGAGTAGAGTCATCAGCAACACGAATTGCAGCAGTTTTAGCGTCTTTATCTTTAATGACTTTAATGACATGGTTTTCCATTTCAACCACGGCATAACCATAGACTTGCAGCACATTGAGGAAAAACTGGTAATACTGATCGTCATTTAACAGATCATAACTACGCACATTAATTTTACCGCGCACTGTAGGATCGACAATAATAGTTTTATTCAGGTTTTTACCGACAATATTAATAAACTCTTGTATGTCAGTTCCTTTGAAGTTGGCAGCATATTGTTCCGACCAAGCGCCATGGGAAGCGAGCATCGCAGCACCAGCAATCATGCCTGCAATAATCTTGTGTCGAAGTCCTTTGTTATTCATTATTCTTATTCCCCTAATGCCACTAATTATTGTGGCAAACTAAACATGATTTCGACCAATTGTCCTTCGCGTTCGACCATCACCGACATTTCTGTCAGTTCAGACAACTGCGCCATCACTTCTAATGCCTGACTCATTTCGGTCAGATCAAATCCGTTAATTGATTTAGCTAAATCACTCGGTTGGAACCCTGCCTGTTTAAACAGTTCCGCATCTTTACCTGGATTTAAACGATACCCGGCTATTTCTCCGTCTCTTTGAACGGGGGAAATGGCAATATAATCGGTAATTTTACTTGGGTCAGACAGCAACTCATCACGTGAATGAGCCAATTCAGCAGAAAGCTCACTGTTGCGCATGTCCACTTGCCTAACATCACGCGAGTTAATTTTAGCCTGCTGGAGCTGCTGATTAACATTACTTTGCGTGGTGTATGCTAAGCCATCTAACATCAAGGTTTCATAGCGCCCCGAGTTAGTAATAATGATGCGGTCGGCGTAGACTTCTTTAAGTGAAGCAGACGTCCCTTTAATTTTATCGCCAAGGCTGTAGGTGTCTTGGTTGCCGCTAGATTCAATAACAGCCAGGCCATGTCGCTCTGATGTTGATGCAACCACACCCGTTAATAAAATTGATAAATTGGTTTTAGGTGCGTCAGTGATTTGCTCAACGACCTCTGCCTTAGGCCGACTATTATTGTTATTAACTTGACCAAACAATAATAAATTGCGTACAGCATCAAGCTCCACACGCTTGGCGGAAGAGGCCGACACAGGAGAGGGTTGCCAATTTGCCTGATTATCAGACACGGGCATTAACTTCCATGTAATTTGTGCAGCAAGCAGCAACACAATTATAAGACCTAAGCCAAAGACGATATTACTCACTTGTTTGTGAGGAATAACGGCAGCTTTAGTGATCAGTTTATCTAATAAATCCATAGGTTTTGGACCCTCTATACTTTTACAGTACAGGCCTCTGTTTTATGTTGTAATTTAGTTATAGCTACCCATGCTAACTCACACAGCAATAAGCAACAAGCCCAGAGCAGATCAATTGGCGAAATACGCCCAAATATGCTAACTTTACGCGCCAGAAAAGGGTGTGAGGTCGGCCGCTTTTTACGATGATACTTTATCGATATGACGGTAAAATGAATCAGCTTGTGAACTCAGTCCAGTTTAGGGAGGCGCTTTGAAAGACAATAAGTCCGATAAATCCACTATTAGGCTCGACAAATGGCTTTGGGCAGCTCGTTTTTACAAAACCCGCGCATTAGCCAAAGACATGATTAATGGCGGCAAAGTACATTACAATGGACAACGTACTAAATCCAGTAAGAATGCTGAGCTGGGTTGTAAAATACGCATTCGCCAAGGTCACGACGATAGAGAAGTTGTTATTGTAAAGTTATCGGAGCAACGCCAAGGTGCTGAAATTGCCCAAACACTTTATCAAGAAACCGAACAAAGCATTATTAAACGTGAGTTTAACGCCGAAGCAAGACGATTGAACATGCTAAACAATCCGGTTCCAGACCATAAACCGGATAAAAAACAGCGCAGACAGCTTATGCGCTTCAAAGAATTATAGAATTAGACGATTAATCAATTAATCGACTTATTACAGAAGAGATACGTGATGACTAACGATATATTACACCGCTACCTGTTTGATAACGCTGATGTCCGTGGTGAAATTGTTCAATTACAAGATTGTTACCAACAAGTACTATCCGCCCATGATTATCCTGTAGCGGTTCAGCATTTATTAGGTCAATTGATGGCAGCAACCTCTTTACTGACAGCCACAATTAAATTTTCTGGTGATATCAGCGTCCAGTTACAAGGTGACGGCCCAGTATCATTAGCGGTCATTAATGGCAATAACAAGCAAGTATTACGCGGCGTTTCACGCTGGAAAGGTGATATTGCCGCTGATGCTAGCCTGCAAGATATGATGGGCAAAGGCTATATGGTGATAACCCTAACACCGGATGAAGGTGAGCGTTATCAAGGTATTGTGTCATTAGACCACTCGAATATGGCGGCCTGTTTAGAAGAATACTTTAACCAGTCAGAGCAGCTACCGACTCAAATTCAGCTTTTTGCCAACGGTCAACAAGCGGCGGGAATGTTGTTACAGGTATTACCTTCTAAATCAGCTGAAAATGAAGACTATGAGCACTTATCAGCAATTACTGCCACAATTAAAGCTGATGAATTGTTCACCCTTGACGCTGAACAAGTGCTACATCGCTTATATCATCAAGAAGAAGTGCGTTTATTTGATCCTGTAAATGTGACATTTAAATGCAGTTGTTCACGCGAACGTACCTCAGCAGCTATTCGTACTATTCCACAGACTGAAGTGGAGCAGATTTTAGCTGAAGAAGGTAAAATTGATATGAACTGCGAATACTGCTCAATAATGTACACCTTTGACCGCATCGACATCGCCTCCATTTATGCCATAAGCCCAAGCAACGACACTGCACAATAACCTCACTACGTAAAAATAGCTGAAAGGGTTTCACAAAAAAGGCGCTAAATACGCCTTTTTTGACCTTTGTTCTCAGCAAAAAATAGACAAACCCGAAAAACTTTCAAAAAAATTACCAAACTGTTCGTTACCCCGCTTGCAACATACGTTACAATCAAGCATCTGAACGGCATAGACATATAATAATAGTCTTTCAGAAAACCTCTTTCTTATGCTTTAGAGCGAAAACGACCTATAAAATTGGAGATTTACACTATGGCGGATGTATCAAACCGCGTTCACCTTAATCCGACAACTGCGCAACTTGTTGAAATAGCGCTTCTTCGTGGCGAAGGTCAACTTACCGCAAACGGTGCATTAGTGGCAAAAACGGGCGAAAGAACAGGACGTTCACCTAACGATCGTTTTATTGTTAAAGAATCAGGCTCAGAAAGTGAAATTGAATGGGGCAAAGTTAACCGCCCATTTGATGCAGGAAAATTTGATGCGTTATGGGGCCGTGTGGAAGCTTACCTAGCAGACAAAGAGTTGTTTATGTCTGAACTTGAAGTGGGCGCAGATGATGACCATTATTTACCGATAAAAGTCACTACCGAATATGCATGGCACCAGATATTCGCACGTAATTTATTTATCACGCCAGAGACCTTTAACCGTGGCAACAAAGACGTTTGGCAAATAATCAATGCGCCAGGCTTTGTTTGTGTGCCAGAGCGTGATGGTACCAACTCTGAAGCAACGGTTATCCTTAACTTTGCAGAGCGTAAAGTCTTGTTAGCAGGTCTTAAATACGCCGGTGAAATGAAGAAGTCGATGTTCTCGGTGCAAAACTTCCTGCTACCAGCCAAAGGCGTGTTACCAATGCACTGCTCGGCAAACGTGGGTCATGATGGCGATACTACCCTATTTTTTGGTTTATCAGGCACAGGTAAAACCACCTTGTCAGCCGATCCAAAACGTTTCTTAATTGGTGATGACGAACATGGTTGGGCACCGGGTGGCGTGTTTAACATTGAAGGCGGCTGTTACGCCAAATGTATCGATTTAAGCCAAAAGAATGAACCTGTTATTTGGGATGCTATTCGTTTTGGTACCGTGCTTGAAAACGTCGTATTAGATGCTAACCGCGTGCCTGACTATTCAGATACCAGCTTAACCGAAAACAGCCGTGCAGCTTATCCTCTTGAGCATATTGCCCAACGTAAAGAAGAAAACTGTGGCGCAGAGCCAAACTCAGTGGTGTTTTTAACCTGTGATGTCTCTGGTGTATTACCGCCAGTTTCAATACTGACTAAAGAGCAAGCTGCCTATCACTTCTTGTCAGGTTACACGGCTAAAGTGGGTTCAACTGAAATGGGCTCTACTGCTGCGATTCAATCAACATTTTCAACCTGTTTTGGTGCGCCTTTCTTCCCTCGCCCAGCGGGCGTGTACGCTGAACTGTTAATGAAGCGTATTGAATCATTCGGTAGCCGAGTGTATTTAGTTAATACAGGCTGGACAGGTGGTCCACATGGTGTTGGTAAGCGTTTTGATATACCAACAACGCGTGCCATTGTTGATGCTATTGTTAGTGGTGAACTAAAAGATGTTGAAACAGTTCATATCGAAAAATTGAATTTAGCGGTACCCGTTGCAATTACAGGTGTTGATAGTAAGTTACTTAACCCAGTTAACACTTGGGCTGATAAAGCTGAATACGATAAGTATGCCCAACAAATTGCCCAAGAGTTTGCGGCAAACTTTGTTAAATACGATGTGTCAGATGCGATTAAAAATGCTGGACCTAAAGCTTAACTCCCCTTGCTTTAGGTTACTATTTTAACCGCCAATAAGCCCTAACCTAGTTAGGGCTTATTTTTTACCCTTTCGCTACCCGTTTAAACCTGTCTCACCAACAACCTATTCTGATTAACATCATCTGACTTACCCTATTAAATAGGCTATTGGGTTAATCTTCACCGGCCGCTATAGGTGTACCTGATTAGCCAAGTTAATAACTTTGTAACAAGCTTTAACATCTAGGTTATTTCACCCAAAACGTTGCTATGATAAGTAATATTTCAAACTGTTCAAACTCATAAGAATAATATTAAGCGAGCCACGATGCACAGATTAGCTTTATCAACCAGTATTGCCGCGATGTTACTGTCGACAGCATGTTTTGCCGATACACACTCAAATGCGCAATTTATTAATGATGCTATTTTGCCGCCAATGCATGCCTGGCAAGGTAAGAGTGAGTCATTGTTGGTGGCAAATGATCACCCATGGGTAACGCCATTTGAACAACAAAATTATCTTAGCAGCCCCAGTTATGCCGACACAGTAAGTTGGTTTGACAAACTTGTGCAAAGTAGCTCAATGCTTAAAAAAGTCAGTATAGGCAAAAGTCCGCAAGGGCGAGATATTTGGATGATTATCGCCTCTCAAAACGGCGCTGCAACCTCTGATCAATTAAGCGAAAACAATAAACCCACTGTGCTGGTACAAGCAGGTATTCACTCTGGTGAAATAGACGGTAAAGATGCTGGCATGATGTTGCTGCGCGACATAGCCCATGGCAACAAAAAAGCCTTATTAGACAATACAAACCTGCTTTTTATTCCTATTCTGTCGGTTGATGCCCATGAGCGAAGCAGCCAATATAGTCGCGTAAATCAACGCGGCCCCATCAATATGGGCTGGCGCACAACAGCGACAAATCTTAATTTAAACCGAGATTACGTAAAAGCAGATGCGCCTGAAATGCAGCATGTGTTAAGCGTCATTAACCAATGGCAACCTGACCTGTATATTGATGTGCATGTCACCGACGGCATTGACTATCAATATGATGTCACCTTTGGCTATAACGTTAAGCAAGGTGCTAGCCCACAGATATTTGCATGGCTGGATAGCACTTATAGACCAGAAATTGAATCAGCTTTGTCAGCCAATGATCATATTCCAGGTAAACTGATATTTGCCAATGACAATACCGACATGCACAAAGGTGTGTCTTACTGGAACCCAAGCCCACGTTTTTCAAATGGTTATGGTGACGCACGACATTTACCGACAATCTTAATTGAAAATCACAGCTTAAAACCGTTTAAACAACGCATTTTAGGCACCTATGTAATGTTAGAGCAAACCTTAAAAACGGTAGGAGAACACAGTAAAACCTTATCGGCGGCTATTCGTCAGGATCAACAACGGCTTGCCAGTAATATAGTATTAACTTGGAAAGATGAGCCCCAAGCAACATGGGACTTTAAAGGTATTGATTACAAGCTTGAAAAAAGTGCTATCAGCGGCGCAAATGTGGTGCGCTGGACCGCAGAGCCCAAGCTTTATAAAGACCTGCCTGTTATAGGCAATACGAAAGCTGACATCCAGGTGACTCGACCCAACGCCTATTATATTCCGCCACAATGGACAGCCGTGATTGAAAAATTAGCATTACACGGTATAGAAATGACCAGCTTGGTTAAGCCGATAACGATCACCGCCGAGCAGTATCGCTTTGAGCACCCTAAATTTGGCCAGCAGGATTATGAAAGTCGTCAAACAGTAATGGCCGATACCATCAGTGACACAGTCAAAGTAACACTCGATGCTGGTACAATTAAAATTGATACCGCACAACCGCTTGGCAACTTAGCCATATTGTTGCTTGAGCCACAGGCTGAAGATTCATTATTTTTCTGGGGATTTTTCAACACTATTTTTACTCGTACTGAATACATTGAAGATTATGCTGTTGAGCCTTTAGCAGTAAAAATGCTCGCACAAAATCCACAATTAAAAGCTGAATTTGAGCAGGCATTACAAGATGAAAGCTTTGCCAGTGACAGTGATGCAAGATTGCGTTGGTTTTATGAGCGCAGTCCATATTACGATCAACAATATCAAGTGTATCCAGTCATAAGAGAAGTCCAATAAACACGAAAATATCGCCATTGAAAATTATCGATGGCGAATAAGGTCAATCTACGCGATAGCTAAGGTTTGCTAATGTTAAATGAAATTACATGATAATTAGTGCTCACGCTTAACATCACCATCAGCCGCAACAGGAATACGCTACCATAATCATTAATAAAAATTGAGACCGCCTAAAGCTTACTAATTCTATTGATTATTTCATTATAACATTACGTATCAAATCGATTAATTAATGTTAGCTTTTGATGTCTAGGCAATTTTTTTACTGCTATCTCACGCTTGGTCGCACTGCTGCGGCAGCTCAATGACTCTTGATACACTAATGTTAGTGGGCCTTTACCTTTAAGATACTTTGCAGCCAAAGGGCCTGATGACTGATGCTCAGAGAAACGTCGGGCGACATCAGTGGTTATCCCTGTGTATAAATGCCCATTGGCACACTCAATTATGTATAAAAACCAATCTTTTGCTGATTTTTTTTGCTGCATATTTGCTAAAAACCTTAAGTTGGATCATAAAACACTACGATTATCATGGCATACTAACCGACAATTTTATCTTCTCACCACTTGGTGATGACAACCCTGCTTTTAAAGGAATATCTGATGATAGCAACTCAAGACCCTTGTGCTCAACCTACGTTATTACACCCAGATGACGCTATGGTACAGCTACTTGAACAAGTTGAAGCCACTGAAGACTCTGAAGTAGTTGAGTTATCACACTCTATCGGACGAGTATTAGCAGAAGATCTTGCGTCAGGTTTAGATTTACCTCCTTTTAATAATTCTGCGATGGACGGTTACGCAATGCGATTTGCGGACTTAACACCAAATAAGTCAGAAACCACACTCACTTTAGTTGGCAGCTCATTTGCTGGTCACCCTTATAGCGGTAAAGTCACTGCAAATACCTGTATTCGGATCATGACAGGTGCACCTGTGCCACAGGGTTACGATACCGTGCAAATGCAGGAAAAGGCGGTGACTAATGGTGAAGAAATTACGATTACCCACCCAGACAAGCATGGGGCAAATGTACGATATCGCGGTGAAGAGCTTACCGCTGGCACCAAAGTATTATTTAAGGGGACACAAATTAGAGCCGCCGAAATGGGCGTACTGGCAACAATAGGCATCAGTAAAGTTAGAGTGAAACGCGTCATAAAAGTCGCCTTCTTTTCTACTGGCGATGAACTTCGCCCGGTAGGTACAGAGCTTGCGCCAGGACAAATTTATGATTCAAATCGCTATTCGATTAAGGGACTCATGGCCAAAGCGAATGTCGAATGGATAGACTTAGGCGTCATTGAAGATGATAAAGAAGCGATTCGCGCTGCATTTAGAGATGCTGCCGAATGTGCCGACATGGTAATAACCTCTGGTGGGGTGTCGGTGGGTGATGCGGATTACACTAAACAAATTCTATCCGAAGAAGGTCAAATCACCTTCTGGAGACTGGCGATAAAACCCGGTAAACCTTTTGCTTTTGGTAAGTTAGGTAAGGCTGTGTTTTGTGGCTTACCCGGCAATCCGGTTTCATCTATGGTCACTTTCTATAAATTGGTGTGGCCTATCTTAAATAAAATGCAGGGTTTACCCCATAAAACACCGCTAACTTATCAGGCAAAATTACTCACCCCTATTCGCAAACACCCGGGGCGTGTTGAATATCAACGTGGTGTATTAACTCAAAACACCCAAGGTGAACTTGAAGTATCTACTACCGGTGGGCAAGGCTCTGGTATGTTAACGTCAATGAGTATTGCTAACTGCTTTATCAACCTAGCTCAATTCCAAGGTGATACTGAGGCTGGCTCTATGGTCACAGTAGAACCCTTTAATCATGTGTTAACTTAGGAGTTGATATGAGCCAATCCGAAGATAACGCTATCAGTGATAATTTGTGTCACGACGAGATATTGTCAGACAACGAAATGCTGCGTTACAGTCGCCAAATATCGATTAAAGCAATGGATATTGATGGCCAAGAAAAACTTAAATTAGCTAAGGTACTGATTATAGGCGCTGGCGGATTAGGTTGTGCTGCAAGCCAGTATCTTGCTGTTGCAGGTATTGGTGAAATAACACTGGTCGATTTTGACACAGTTGAACTGTCTAACTTACAACGCCAGGTTTTGCACCAGGATGCCAATATTGGTCAGGCTAAAGTTCACTCTGCCAAACAAACGTTAACTCAACTCAACCCACTGATTACCGTTAATGCGATTAACGCTTTACTCGATGATCAGCAAATCAACACGCTCGTTTCTACCCATAGCCTAGTATTAGATTGCACCGATAATGTTTCGGTGCGCGAACAACTTAACCACAGTTGCTTACAGCACCAAATACCGCTTGTTTCTGCGGCGGCGATTAGAATGGAAGGCACGGTGACAGTATTTGACTATCAACCCAATACACCTTGCTATCATTGCTACAGCCAACTTTTTGGCGAGCAACACCTAACCTGCGTAGAGTCAGGTATTCTAGCTCCAGTAGTCGGTTTGGTAGGGTGTATTCAAGCAACCGAAGCAATAAAAGTGATTACTGCAATGGGGCAACACTTAGTGGGTAGAATATTGATGATCGATGCGATGACGATGGAGTTTCGCGCCATGAAACTGACTAAACAGCCCCACTGTGAGGTGTGCGGTTCACCAACCAACAAACTTAAATAGCGGTTTAAACTGTAATATCACTGTCAGTTATAGGTAAAGTCGCATCTGTATTGGTCAGATTAGATTGTTGGTCTAACAAAGCCCGTTCAGCTTTAGACACATACTGTGGTTTATTCGCAGTATGTAATTTTTGATTGGCTTTTTTAGCTTTAGCTTTAAGAGTTTGGTTGATTTTCTTTTTTCGGTTCATGGTGATTTAACTTTTAAATAGTTTTCAAACAATAACTTGATACTCACTCAAGTCAAAAGGCACTTGCTGAGTATACTGCTAGCGAGTATTAACCATTAAAGCCGCAACATCTTAAATCAAGTAGACTTAACGCGTTAAGTTACCTCAAAAATACGGCTAGACTCGATATGGTTAGGCTATTACAACGCTGTTATTAATCTTGTAACACAACCCATAACGCATGAATTAAGCCTGGTACAAAGAAGAAAATACACAGCAAGATATTAATCAATAAATCCTTACCTGCGCCTTTTTTCAAAAAAACGCCAACTGGCGGCAACAATATAGCAATAATTACCAGTAATAATTTGTTGGTATCCATAAAGTGTTATGTCCTGATTTTGATAAATTAATTTACCGTATTAGCTTACACATGTGGCAACGGGTTTACTACATCAAAAAACAACACCCCTAGCGATATCGCACTAACAAGGCATAGCTAAAGCCTAAGGCTTTTGCGGCCAGTCAAGTTCCGCTGGCAATAACCACTCATTTAGCAGGCAAGTTTGCATCGCTGGTGCGAGGAACTGCTGACCTTGATGTGGCGCTTGTGTAAATTGATATTCTTGCCCCAAATAACAAAAATTTAATTGGTAAGCATGCAAGTAACAACGATCATCAATAGCTTCACCATAAAGGCTATCACCTAATATGGGTACACCAATACTGGCTAACGCCACTCTGAGCTGATGGGTTTTACCGCTGTGAGGCTTAAGCAAATAAGCCCGTATACCCGCCCCAATTGAAGTTGAATAAAACTGAGTAATCGCCGGATTATCTTTACTGCGTAACAGTTTATACATACTGCGGCGCGCTTTAGCCATATCACCAATCACCCAACCTTGCTTCTTTTTAGGTTTTCCATTGGCGATTGCTAAGTAGTATTTTTGAATTTGATGAGCGGTAAACATCTGCGTAAAACGGTTAGCGGCTTCGGGATTTTTAGCTAGGATGAGTAGCCCTGATGTTGGGGTATCTAAACGGTGCACCGCAAAGAGTTTTATACCGAGATCAATCTCAGCTTGGGCAACAACACCGGCAGAGCCGTCTTGGCTATGAAAATGCACATTGGGGGCTTTATTGATAATAATAAAGTCATCTTGTTGGCTAATAACTTGATACATGCTCATACCGCAACAGTTCGCTTATTTAAAATGGATACTAACTAATAATCCAGGGTGATTATCCGACATTTCAATACTGGCTTGATGACGCGATAAAATAGCTTTAACCATAGATAAACCTAAACCAGTGCCTTTAAAATGACGGCTAGGGTCAAGTCTGACAAGTCTTTCAAAGACACGTTCTTTATCTTCATCAGCGATACCTGGGCCATTGTCGGCAATTTTAATCCACTTACCATGCTGTTCTATATGAATTTTAGCGCCTTCTGGTGAATATTTTATCGCATTATCGACCAAATTAAACAATGCCTGAAACAGCAAGTGTTTATCCCCTTGTATCACCACGTCTTGACGCAAATCAATGGTGAACTGTTGTTCTTTGGCTTCAGCTAACACATCTGCCATTTCATATAAATCCTGGCAAATTTCTTGTAAATGCACCGGCTGTAAATCAAGTAACTGCTGACCTTCTTCAATTCGTGTTAATGACAACATGGCATCAAAGGTGGCCAAGCAGTCATCTAACTCTTCTAGCAACTCTGCGCGAGCATCGGCAAGCTCAGATTGAGGTTTGTCAGCAAGCTGCTCAATACCTATGCGTAAATGAGACAGCGGTGTACGCAGGTCATGGGCAATATTGTCGGTTACGCCCCGGACGGCACGTAAGTTTTGCTCTAAGGTATCTAACACCCGGTTAAACTGCTGCGCCAACATATCAAACTCGTCTTGCTGGCGTGAGACAGGTAATCGCGTGTCATAATGCCCCGCTTCAATTTGTTCACTAAGCTGATTGTATTGCACTAATCGACGCAAAATAGCCTTAGAAAAAATATACCCCAACGCCAAAGTTAAGCCCAATGTGAAAGCGACCGCCCAAAATGCCGCATTAACAAACTTTTCAATTAACATCGCTAATTGATCCGTTCGAGTCGCAATTAATACCGGGCCGTAATTGGTCATGGCCAAGCCGCCGGTCAAAATGTGCAGCTTATCTGGCCCGCCGGTAAAAATGGGAAACTGGCGCGTTTCGGGTAACAGAGGCATGTTGTCAGGTAAAAAAGTTAATGCGCCGACCATATCGACGCTATTTTTCCAGGCAATTAAAGCGGTTTTGGGATCAGATGCTTGAATTTGAGCTGCAAAGCTACGCCGATTAACGGTCAAAGCTAATTGCTGATAACGTTGCATCTCAGCAGCTAGGTGATTATCGACTTGATTTTCTTGCTCGATAATCAGTTGTCTGTATAAGCTAGAAATCAGCATCACAATTAAAATTGTCACTAAAGTAGAGAAAATTAATGTGATGCGCCAAGCGCTACTTTGGTAAGGCTTAATGCCCTTTGCAAAGACGATATCCAGCACCTCTTATGGTTTCAATTAACTCACCGTGTCCCAGTTCTTCAAACTTACGACGCAGCTTAGCAATATGCACATCAATCACATTGGTGCGGGGATCAAAATGATAGTCCCAAACTGCTTCAAACAATAAAGTACGGCTAATTACCTGATTAGGATGTTCCATCAAATATTTAAGTAATTGAAACTCTTTAGGTTGTAGCATTAACTCTTTGTCATCTAAGGTAACGTTTCGAGTCAACAACTCCATTTTAAGACCGCCGACCTCGAGATCTGTGGTCGTTGGCGCAACTACATTTCGTTGGGCTAGCTTTTCTGCGCGCACTAATAGCTCAGCAAATGCAAAGGGTTTGGTCATGTAATCATCCCCCCCGCTCGTAAGCCTTTAATTCGCTCATCAACGTGGCTTAAGGCCGATAAAATTAACACCGGTGTTTTATTACCGCTAGTACGCAGCGCTGACAACAAGGTCAAGCCATCAAGTTTGGGTAACATTCTATCTAGCACAATTAGATCATATTGATTATGTTTAGCCAGTGTTAGCCCTTCTTGGCCATCTGTAGCACTATCAACACTATACTGTTGCGCGGTAAACCCTTCTGCCACATATTTCAATGTTGTGGCATCATCTTCAACGATCAAAATACGCATAGTCATAGTCGCAATTAATCCCATTTAAGTAGTGGTAATGGACGGAGATTCTCAATATCGAAAGCGATGATTTTTTTGGCTTCGTTATTGAGCATTTGTAATTCAAGATAACTAATTGATAGGTCGTGGTCTAAATCAGCCTGCAATAAAAAACCGCTTTGATTAAGCGTAGCTAAGCTCACTAAAGAAGAGAAAGAAATATTTTTTTCACGCATCAAACTAACTGCATGAAGTAGTTCAATGTCGCGCCCCTCATAGGGCTCGCTGGCTTCTTCAAGCAGCGCTCCATTTTGGGCACTAAATTCAAATTGATAAAGCCGTTTTGATTCAGTATTAATTGCAGACAGCTGATAAACTAGCTGATCGTCTTCAATATTGAGGCCAAAGCCACACAAGGTTCCCTTGTCCTGTTGCTCCCAATGTTCCATCACAGAAATTGGCGTTAACAAGCCTTCTTGGGAAAGTAATGATTGTATTGATGGTGTGGCCATCGACACAAAAGGGAACAAGTACAGTGCAAAAAGCAGCCGAACCATTTTAAGCCTCGAATATAAAAGAATGCGTACCGTGATACTTTACCTAAGTCCTACTAAAGACCCAAGAAATGTAAGATTAATAATTGATCATGCAAGCAAGCGAAACTTTAGCTTTCAAGGCTTTTGGGGCCATTCAAATAGCATAAAATGGCAATCCACAGGCTCTAAGTTTAAGTTTGTAAAATTTGGATTTGATCAGACTTCAATGCCACTGTGGTTTTCTGACCTTGAACTAATGCGAGTTTATCGCATAAATGCGTTGGGATATCCGCATTAATGACTTGCTCAACGCCAGCAATACGGGCAATAACCCGAACAGATTCGCCCATCACCAGTAAAGATTCTATTTCAACATCTAATTTATTAATACTTTTACATAAGCGACCGCTGGTAATGGCATTAAATCGAATACCCTGATTAGGGATCACCCAGCGCACTTGCTGGCCAATAGTCATTTTAGGTGCGTTTTCGATCGCTATTTGATGCTCGCCAAAAGCTAGCCAGGTCATATTACGCCCCGGCTCTTGGGCGATGACTTTTGCATCAAAAATATTACGTAATCCCATTTGCCTGGCAACGGCTTCATTACGCGGATGAGATAGCACCTCAAAAGGCTTGCCCTGCTGTAACATTTGCCCCTGGCTAATCAAAATCATTCGGTCAGCCAGTAACTGCGCTTCATGGATATCATGGGTCACCATGATCACTGGAATCGCTAATTGGGATTTTAATCTGGCCAGTTCGATATACAACCTTTCGCGGGTTTCCCTATCGACTGCAGAAAAAGGCTCGTCTAATAATAATACCGCAGGCTCACGGGCTAAGGCTCTTGCTAAGGCGACACGCTGACGCTGGCCACCAGACAAATTTGCGGGTAATCGGTCGGGCAATCCCTCAAGATTAACTCGCTCCAACCAATCTAATGCCCGCTGCTTGCGCTTTGCTTTAGGAACATGATCTAATCCCGCCATTACATTTTGAATGGCACTAAGGTGCGGAAATAAGCCAAAGTGCTGGGGAACATAACCAATATGCCGCTGTTGTGGGGTTTTATAAACCTTTTGTTGACTGTCAAACCACACTTGCTCGCCATAAGTTATCTTGCCCGACTCTGGCTTACTCAAGCCAGCAATCATGCGTAATAACGTTGTTTTTCCGCCGCCAGAAGGGCCAACAACCGCTAAGACCTCTCCCGCTTTACAGCAAAAATGGGCTTCTAAGGGAATGGGTAGCAGTTGCGATAAATCACAATGTAAATCAGCGACCGGAACTGCCAAGATGACCTCCTAATCGCCTTGATAAACTGGTGGTTAATGCTAAGGCGCTAATTGCAAATAATAACAGCACTAAAGACATGGTACCTGCACCATCAAAGTCAAAAGCTTGCACGCTGTCATATATGGCAATAGAAATAGTTTTTGTTTCACCGGCTATGTTGCCACCCAGCATCAACACCACACCAAACTCACCTAATACGTGGGAAAAACACAGTACTAAAGCGGTTAATACCCCAGGCCATACCATAGGCAGCTCCACTTTAAAAAATAAGGTCAGTCGACTCATTCCACAACAGTCCGCCGCATCTCGAACATCTGTGGGAATAGTTTCAAACGCACGTTGAATCGGTTGTACAGCGAAGGGAATATTGACCAATATAGAAGCAATCACCAAACCTGAAAAATGGAACACCAATTGCTGACCAAATAACTGCTCAACCCATTGGCCTATAAAACTTTGGTTACCCATGCCCACTAACAAATAATACCCCACCACGGTTGGCGGTAACACTAAGGGCACCATGATCAAGGCTTCAACCCATGACTTGCCACGAAACTGGCGATAAGCCAAAGCCCGTCCAACAAACAATGCTAATGGAATAAGAAATAACACAGTTACACTGCTGAGTTTGACCGACAGCCACAGCGCTTGCCAATCCATATTAATCTGGCTCCATCGTATTTGATGATGAGATTATACTGCTTTGTGATGATACCTCAGGGACTGTAAAACCATATTGTAATAAAATTTGCTGTGCAGAACTTGATAACATATAGGTATAAAATTGCTGCGCTGTGCTAGAGGCAGTTTTCATCAATACCATACGTTGATTAATTGGCTGATAAAGCTCATCAGCAATGGCAACATATTGACCTATACGTTCAAAATTAGGGGTTAATACTAATGACAATGGCACTATACCGCCTTGAGTTGAACCACTAACGGCAAATTGCGCCGCTTGAGAAGCGTTTTCACCTAGAATGATATGCGGTTCAATGGCCTGCCATAAGCCTTTTTTAATTAGCACTTGTTTAGCGCTTTCGCCATAAGGGGCATGCACCGGGTTAGCAATCGCAAAGCGTTGTAATTGACCAGACTCAATTAACGCGGCTAATCCAAGCAGTTGTCCATCAAGCTTTAGCGGGGAGTTTTTAGGGGCAGCTAAAGCTAAGCGGCCCATAGCATAAATGTGGCCAGCATCTTGGGTTATGCCTGCTTCAACTAACTTGTTTGGATACAGCTCATCGGCACTGAGCAACAACTCAAATGGAGCACCATGCAAAATTTGCGATACAAAATTACCTGACGAGCCATAACTTAATCTCACCGAAAGACCCGTATCTTGACTAAACTGCTTGGCAATATCATCCATCGCAAATTTAACGTTGGCCGCCACAGCAATAGCGGGGGCGTCGGCGGCATTAACCGTCAATATTGTCATACTGTTGAACGACATCAGCAGGCAGCAATAAAATAGCCATTTTTTGCTCAGCCAAGACGGTGACAAAGTCAAAATACACCGACTGAATATATTGTTTTGCTTGGTGTCGTCCATAGTGATCACTTTATCCGCTAGTCTTTTTGCCACATTTTAGCGGCTTGCTCATCACTGTCACGGGCATCAACCCAATTGCTGCCATTACTGCCAGCCTCAAGCTTCCAAAAAGGCGCTTTAGTCTTTAAAAAATCAATTAAAAACTCGCACGCGGCAAAAGCGGCTTTGCGATGGGCACTGGTCACACCGATAAACACGATCTGCTCACCTAAAGACATAGTGCCTACCCGATGAATGATGGTGACATAATTAAGCGGCCAACGCTCTTTTGCTTGCTGAGCAATTTGCATTAGCACGGCTTCTGTCATACCAGGGTAATGCTCTAACGTGAGATCGGTCACTGGATTACCGTCATTAAAATCTCGCACTTTACCCACAAAAGTCACTACGGCGCCGTCGCTATGATCACTGGCCAGTAGGTTATATTCTTCTGCTACATTAAAGTCTGCTGTTTGCACTTGCACTTTAGCTGGCTGGGTCATATTAGCCCCCTGTAACAGGCGGAAAGAAGGCCACTTCATCACCGTCAGCAACTAAGGTATCCCACTGACTAATGGTTTGATTAACCGCAACCAGTAATTTATCTGACGCCATCACTTTAGCCCACTTGTCATCTTGTGCGGCTAAAGCAAGTCTCAAAGATTCTGCGGTGGTGATACCGTTAGCAGGAAAAACTAATTTGGCGGTACCTAATAATTCACGTACCTGAGCAAAAAATAATACTTGGATCATAATCTTATGTTCACTTATCAATATCGATTAACGTAGGATAATACTGGTTTTAATAACAAGAGCGAATTTAGCAACAATATGGGGGGTTACAACAATCCTGGGGTTAACTCATCATGTGATACCAACAAGATTTAGGCTTTAAAGTGGCCTGATTTTCCACCACGCTTTTCCAGTAATCTAACCTGTGAAATCACCATATCTTTTTGCACAGCTTTACACATATCGTAAATGGTTAATGCCGCCACTGATGCCGCAGTTAATGCTTCCATTTCAACGCCGGTTTTACCGGATAACTTACATAAACTATTAATGCGTACTCGATTAAATTCAGGTTCGGCGACTAAGTCAACTTCCACTTTTGTTAGCATTAATGGGTGACACAAAGGAATTAAGTCAGCGGTTTTTTTAGCCGCTTGAATACCGGCAATACGTGCTGTAGCAAACACGTCACCTTTATGGTGGCTGCCGCTCATGATCATTTCAAGGGTTGCCGGGGCCATTTCAATAAATGCTTCAGCGCGGGCTTCACGTTCAGTCACTGCTTTCTCGGTCACATCGACCATGTGGGCATTGCCGTCAGCATTAATATGGGTAAATCCGTTGCTCATGTATACAGCCTTTAAATTAGATAATAGAAAAATTCAGCTAGCACTAATATTCACTAGCCACCAATAGATGCTAAGTGCTGGGTAACGCCGGTGATCCCTTGGTGCAAATAATGGGTTTGTTCTTTTTGGGCAAGTTGGCCATGAAGACGTTCGATAAGCTCAGATCGTTGATCGGCATGTTGTAGTAGATCACGTAAATCAAGGCCGCTTTCGGTGAATAAGCATAAATGTAGTTTACCTTTCGCCGATACCCGAAGACGATTACAGCTTGCACAAAAATCCTTTGCATAAGGCATGATCAAACCAATTCGGCCTTGGTAATCTGGACGGCTGAAGTTTTGCGCAGGGCCATCGTCAACGGCGGAGCGATCATGTAGCCAGCCTTCAGCCATCAAGCGCGCCTTAATATCACTACCCGCTAAATGATGCGCTTTAAAATAGTCATGGCCTAAACCGGTTTCCATTAACTCAATAAAACGTAAATCAATCGGAGTGCTTTTAATCCAGTGTAAAAAGCGCGGTAAATCTTTGCTGTTTAAATCTTTCAGTAATACAGCGTTGACTTTAACTCGCTCAAATCCGGCTTCCAGCGCAGCATCAATACCGCGCATCACTTCATCAAACTTGTTTTCACCGGTGATTTGATAAAACATTCGCGGGTCTAAACTATCCACCGACACATTAATGCGCCTTAAACCTGCGTCATACCATTGCTTAGCATTTTTTTCTAAGCGATAGCCATTGGTGGTGGTGGCAACAGTGTGAATGTTTGGATTATCAGCAACAATGCGCACAATGTCGGTAAAGTCTTTACGTAGGGTAGGCTCGCCGCCAGTGATACGAATTTTTTGCGTACCGACTTCGCCAAAGGCCGCCACCAGATTCTCTATCTCTGATAACGTCAAAAAGCTTGGTTTACCATCGGGGCGATAGCCATCTGGTAAACAATAGGTGCATTTAAAATTGCACACATCAGTGACTGACATGCGCAAATAGTGAAATTTTCGACCAAAACTGTCTTGTAGTTGGGACATGTTAACCTTTCCAAGTGTGGGAGGTGAGTGCATTTCTTTGCCCACCCCGGTGGCATTATTACCACGGCTAAATATCCATATCGATAGACGTAGGATAAAAAGCTCGGAGAACCGTCGTTATTGATTATAGGCCTAAAATACTGGCCACAAATACCCCTTTTGCTGTATTTGTCGATAATAGTGATAATTGCATTAGCGATTTGTGACTCTGCTCACTATGATCAAATAGATTGAAATACTGGGCTGCAAGATAAAATTGCGGTAAGGTAAGCAATAGAATAAACGATCGTTTAGTTGTCGTAATCATACACAATAATAACTATAAACCCGTTATACAGCGGGCAATTTTAAAGGTGAGAAGATGGAACGCGAATCAATGGAATTCGACGTAGTAATCGTCGGAGCGGGTCCTGCAGGTTTAGCAACCGCATGTCGTCTAATGCAAATATCTAAAGATGCCGAAAAAGAGATCACCGTTTGTGTGGTCGAAAAGGGCTCAGAAGTCGGTGCCCACATTTTATCTGGCGCGGTTTTTCAACCCGAAGTGTTAGACGAGTTGTTTAATGACTGGCGTGATACAGACTCACCGATGAAGACCAAAGTCACTGATGACGATATTTACCTACTTAGTTCCGAGACCCAGTCTCGTCTTATCCCAAATAGTTTAGTGCCAAAAACCATGCATAATTCCGGTAACTATATTATTAGTGTCGGTAATTTAGCTCGCTGGTTAGCTGAGCGCGCTGAAGCTATGGGCGTCGAAATTTTCCCCGGCTTCGCCGCAAGCGAATTACTGTTTAACGAAGATAACAGCGTAAAAGGTATTTTAATTGGCGACATGGGCGTTGGCGAAAATGGCCAACCCAAAGATAGCTTTATGCCAGGTATGGAATTACACGCCAAATACACTGTTTTTTCTGAAGGTTGTCGTGGTCATTTAGGTAAACAACTGATCGAAAAGTTCCATTTAGATAATGGTAAAACACCACAACATTATGGCTTAGGATTTAAAGAGATTTGGAAAATCCCAGCTGAACAACATCAACAAGGTAAAGTGGTTCACACAGGTGGCTGGCCGCTAAACAATGGCTCATCAGGTGGTGGTTTCTTGTATCACATGGAAGATAATCAAGTGGCGGTTGGTTTGATTGTTGACCTAAACTACAAAAACCCGCACCTCAGTCCATTTGATGAGTTTCAGCGTTATAAAACACACCCGGTTATCTCGCAGTATTTAGCAGGTGGTGAGCGACTCACCTATGGTGCACGTGCCATTGCCAAAGGCGGCTTAAATTCGTTACCTAAAATGAGCTTCCCAGGCGGACTTATCATTGGATGTAATGCCGGTACGTTAAACTTTTCCAAAATCAAAGGCACTCATACCGCCATTAAAAGTGGTATTTTAGCGGCTGAAACCTTAGGTGAAGGCTTACTTGCGGGATTAATCGGTGGCAAAGATTTAGACTGTTTCCAAACTCGCTTTGAAAAAAGCTGGCTGCACGAGGAGTTACATCAATCACGTAACTTTGGCCCTGCTCTACATAAGTTTGGCACTCTTATTGGTGGTGCATTTAACTTCATCGACCAGAATTGGTTTGGTGGCAAGTTCCCGATGACATTTAGAGATACCACACCTGATTATGCCACTATGGGACTTGCAAGCGATTACAATAAAATCGATTATCCAAAACCTGATGGCAAGTTGAGTTTTGATAAACTGTCGTCAGTTTATTTGTCCAATACTTATCATGAGGAAGATCAACCTTGCCATTTGCGCTTAAAAGACCAAAGCATTCCTATTTCGGTTAATTTAGCCAAGTTTGATGAACCGGCGCAGCGTTATTGTCCCGCAGGTGTATATGAAGTTGTTGAGGAAGCGGGGGACAAAAAATTTGTTATCAATGGCCAAAACTGCATCCATTGTAAAACCTGCGACATTAAAGACCCAAGCCAAAACATTACCTGGGTAACGCCCGAGGGCGGCGGTGGTCCAAACTATCCAAATATGTGATTGATGTTTACTTATTGCCTTTAATTTTAATAAACGCACTATAATTGGTGCGTTTTTTTTATCTATTAGGCTAAGCTTGTTCAAGTTTACCCGCTTCAGTCCGATATAGAGTGACAACTGTAACAAGGCGTATGACATGAATTTTTTTAGCCAATTGACCATCAAACAAAAAATATTACTTACCGTGACACTTGCGGTTCTGTTTTCAACCATTCTAGTGGGCGTAATAAGCCAACGCAGTGCCAAAAATGTGGTTGAAGAGCGTATGCTTAGTTCAGAAATGCCCAGCATATTAATGCAAATGCGTAACAAGGTTGAGTTGGATATCAGCACATTAATGAATGCCGCTGAACAACTGGCCAGTAGCAAGATGTTACTCAAGTGGTTAGAACGAGGCCGCCCTGCAAGTGAAGAAGGCGATGTCGTCGCACAGCTAAAAAGCATTACCCAACAATATGATCTTGCCCAAGCCTCTTTTGCGGACAGAGAAACAGCAGCGTACTACACCCAAGACGGCTTTTTACGAGTATTGAACCAACAACAGGACGGCTGGTTTTTTGACTATAAAAACAGTGGTCAGGAGCGGATGCTCAATGTTTTTACCGAGGACAATGGTGATGTCAAACTATTTATTAACTACCAACAGCCGAATGGCCGCGGCCTAGTCGGTTTAGCAAAATCACTTGATGACATGGTAAATCTATTAGCCTCGTTCAAAATTGAAGATACAGGCTTTGTTTATTTAGTCGATGCTGAAGGTCAGGTGAAGCTATATAATGATAAAAATCAGAAAGGTAGAACCTTAAATCAGTTATACCCCAATGCCGACATCCAAAAGTTGCTCAATAAAAATGACTTTAACCTTGTTAAAGCGGCGGTCGACAATCAAGACATGTTAATTGCCAGTAGCTATATTTCTTCTATGGGCTGGTATTTAGTGGCTCAAGTACCTGAAGCTGAGGTTTTTGCATTAATCGAAGAATCGTCATATCACATTTTGATTTCGACTATTATTATTGCGGCACTATTTATCGCTATCGCTATCGCTGTAGCCGGTTCAGTAAGCCGTCCGATCACTCAAGTTGCCGAGTTATTTCGCAACATTGGTGAAGGCGAAGGCGATTTACGTCAACGTTTACCTGTTAATGGTGAAGATGAAATAGCTCAACTTGCCCGAGGTTTTAATAGCTTTATCAGTAAAATTCAAGATTCTGTTATCGAAGTCGCTCAAACCAGCGAACAGCTGGGTAAATCGGCTATTGATGTATCAAATCAAGCGCATCAAACATTAGAAGACAGCAAACTTCAGAAAGACCGCACCATTATGGTAGTGACAGCCATAAATGAAATGGGTGCCACGGTTAATGAAATTGCCAGTAACGCAGCCCAAGCAGCGGTTACCGCAAGAGAAGCCGATACGGAATCAGCTGAAGGGCAACA
Source organism: Shewanella sp. HL-SH5 (assembly GCF_051163755.1). NCBI lineage: Bacteria > Pseudomonadati > Pseudomonadota > Gammaproteobacteria > Alteromonadales > Shewanellaceae > Shewanella > Shewanella sp. HL-SH5. The sequence goes on along the minus strand of NZ_CP195038.1, from coordinate 49,358 downwards.
AGTTGTTACCCGTGCCCGTAATACCATTAATCAATTGTCTAAAGATGTAGGTCAAGTAGGTGAAGTGATCGAGTCACTGGCGACTCATACCAAGTCGATTGGCGGTATTTTAGATGTTATTCGCGCCATTTCAGAACAAACCAACTTACTTGCGTTAAATGCCGCGATTGAAGCTGCGCGCGCAGGTGAAGCGGGTCGAGGTTTTGCGGTTGTTGCCGATGAGGTTAGAAACCTTGCGTCACGCACCGCAGCATCAACCAATGAAGTGCAAACCATGATTGATAAGTTACAGTCTGAAGCAAGCCGAGCTGTTAGTGCGATGGAGCAGTCACGAAATCGCTCACGCGAAGGGGTGCAAGCCGTTGATGATGCGAGTAACTCACTTAGCGGTATTAGCCAGCAAATTGCCTCAATTAGCGACATGAATATTCAAGTTGCAGCGGCCACCGAAGAGCAATCAACTGTGGTTGAAGATATTAATCGCAACGTGACCGAAATTAACGATATTACTCAACGTACTGCACAAACAGCACAAGCTGCAGCACAGGCGAGTCAATCACTTAATCAACTTGCCACCCGCCTAGATACTTTAGTGGCACGCTTTAAAGTGTAAAACTTTGACCGCACTAATAAAAATGCCGCGATGACTCTTCTGAGCTCGCGGCATTTTTTATTGCGTGACAAAGCTTATTTTAAAAACTTAATCGTTAACGGGTATTGATACGCCACACCTTCGGTCGCTTTCATAATAGCGATAATGGTGCAAATGATATCTAACAGGGCCAACGCTCCTAGCAAAAGAAATCCTATGCCGACAAACATTAACACCACTGAAATACAGACATAAATAAACAAACTGATTTTAAAGTTTAAGCAATTTTTGCCACACTGATTGGCAAACTCAAACTCATCCCGCTTCATTAACCAAACAATTAATGGCCCTAAAATACTGCCCATTGGTATCACATAACCGGCAAAACTTGAGGCATGTACCAATACGCCCGTATCACGAGCTTGCTTATCATTACTTGACTGGTGGCTAGATTGGTTGCTGGGTTGTAAATCTTCCATGATATTTCCTTAAAATAATTATTCCGCCTTACCATACAAGCGCATCTGCCAATCTTCAATCGATTGATGACTGATACGACGAGTTAGTGAATCCACCCAGGATTGCGCTAATCCAGGGCATTGTAAAAGTTGTTGATATTGTTTGGCATCAAACTCTGGCAAAAAGTAAATTTTCATCGCATGGGCAATACTAATATCAGATAAACGATCGACCAGATAAATAGCGTCATCATTGGCAATATCACCCTCTGATAGTACCCTATAAAACCAGCCACACATTTTGCTTTTTTGCATCGCAAGGGCAAATTCAGGGTGCCCAAATTGAAGATTAAGCTTAAAACAAGGTGAGCGCGGTTGAGTGACTTGCAAAGTGACATCACCAATTTGAATAATATCGCCGATATTCACCTGGGATTCATTCAAGCCAACAGTACTGATATTTTCTCCCATTGCGGGCGCATCTTTAAACGATGACATCATGTCCCAACGACGATATTGACCATAATGTTCACGGGGAAAATGATGTAGGACTCGATCTAAACCGCCATGATGTTTAGGGTCTGCTTCACCATTACCAAGAACCCGGTCAAACTGAACCGTCAGTTTATTAACAGCATACTTCTGGTTAATACAACTGGCTACACCGTTGTGCATTTGTACTTCGTCACCTAAATAAAGTGCCGATATTTGATTTACTATGCGATTTTTCACTCAGTACATCCTTGAACAAGATCTGCTTTGAAACATCAACATACCTAAATAAAATGTAAAAAAAAAGCCTCACCAATGAAACGGGTAAGGCTGAATATATCAAGTGGGGAGTTCAGGCTCTATGAGATAGAGTCAGAACAAAAAAACGCTTAAGACATTAAAGAGTAAACTAGCTCTTCAACATAAATAACTTTACCCTGCTTTGATGACAAACAAATGACATACATTAACTAAGCAGGTATTAACTAAACAGATAGTTTTTTAGCTTGTCCCCGGGCACAGAACTCGGAGTCGCAACGGCAAAGGCTGCCCATCTAGCACCTTCGGCCATTGCAGCGGTCATACTATGACCATTACATAAACCATGAATAACACCAGCTGCATAATTATCACCCGCACCCGTGGTATCGACGACATCAGTTGGCACAGCTGGAACATGTTGCTGAGTGTTTTGAGTATAAACCGTCGCGCCCTTTTCACCGTCGGTGACAATAAAAGACTGCACATGCTCGCCACTGATCGATTTAGCAAACGCCCACAAATCCTGGCCACAACGTCCTTGCATATCGGTAATAGAAGCTATCAATACGTGACAAGGCCTTGGACGTTGATCTTTGGCTAGTTGCGCCACCACCAGTACCTTAGATTGCTTCATGGCAGCTAATGCCCATGCATCAGCACCAATTGCAGACGTATTAATGTAAAACGCATCCCACTTTGCCCAATTAGGCTGCTTAGCTAATTCAAACGTTGGTCGCTGCGGCCTGATAATGGTTCGTTCACCATCGGGTGTCATCACCAATAGCATTTCACAGGTGTTACCGGCAAAACGTTGCACCATTCTACAATCTAACCCCTGGGTGCTGGCTTGTGCCACAATCCAATCGCCAATATCATCCGTGCCCACTTGGCTCACTAAAGACACATTATGCTGCGCCCAGACTAACCCTAAACCCGTATTAGCCCCGCCGCCACCGAGCCGGAGCCCACCATCTTGATAATGAAAACGGCCACCGGTTTGTAGCGGTTTATCAAGCCGAAGAATTCGGTCACAGTTGATGTTTGCCAGTAATAAAATATTAGCCATGATAAATGCACAATCACATAATTGAGGTCGTTTAAGAGTACCCGTTATAAAAAAAACGGCAACCTAAGTTGCCGTAATAATTGATTGAGCTAAAACAATGTTAAAAATTAATTCAACTTAGCAGAAGAATTAACGCGCAATAACCCAATTAATAGTGGATTGGTGTTTTCACAGCTTTGTTGAAAATTCACCGCTAATTTCTCCACATTATTATTGGCATCATATACCAATTCTAATATTTCAAAACTGCCTAGACTATTGTTACAACCCCTACCGTCGCCGGTAAAACTTAACCCCGCGGTAACAGGTGATTGGAATGGATAGCGTGTTGCGTTTTCATATTTTTTTACCGCTAAACTTTCGCCTTTAGGGGCGGCAAGATCTAAGTTCCACCATGTATTAGAGTTAATACCGACAGAAATATAGTCCCGTTGTTCGGCGCCATTACTGAACACTGTGAATGATGAATCTGAGGTATCGAAAGTCTGAGTTTGTCCGCCACCAATATAATCCCCCATTGAACTCACAAAGTGAAGTACTGTGCTGCTCGGCGTAAAGTACTTTATGGTGAAATCAGACGAAATAACATAGCCCTGACCGTTATCAATTTCAAGACGCACTGAAATATCATTAGCATGCCCTGCGGGAGCAGAAAATGTCGTCTTACTCGCTGATTTATCGGCAAATACAAGACCTACATTATTGACATCAATCCATTTGAAATTAAGTTTTTTGCCTTTATTCATCACCGATTTAGATGCATCTAAAGTGGGGAAGTCGTCCGCCTGATACAAGCCTGTCCCTTTGTCCAAGTTGATCAAGATTGCATCATTAACATTAATGCCAGTGACTCGGTATACGTATCGAGCAACATCTTGAGTGCTAATTAATTCAAATGAATCAATTTCATATTCTCTACCTGCAGCTAATGGCGTCTTAGGTGTAATACTAACAATTGCCCCTGCAACAGACACGGTTGCATCCACGCGATGATAAGGCCAGTTAGTCGTATTGAATGTTGTGGTATACGTCCCTGACTTCACTGGTCTAGACATAAGAAACTGAACACTTCCACCACTGGCAGGAAACTCGGTCAGCAAATCGCTATTTAACACGCCAACAAAATCAAAGTTGTCTGAACGGTAGGCGTTTACGTAGTTATTTTCGCCACCCGAAAACCACCACAAGGAACCTTCAACAGCATAGCTCCAAGAAATACTGTAAATGTCAGAACCCGATTTAACATTCATAGATTCAGAGTTGGTCACAAAGTTACTGCTGGTCTCAACAATATCGGTATTTGAAGTAAAAACATGCATCAAGCCCTTATGGGGATACTCAGAAAAGTGCCCAACTAAAGGTTCTTTAAATGCAAAAGAAAAACTCACTGCCGCCACAGGTAATTCAATTTTCCCCGCACCGCTAATGCTATAAGTCGCATCTGAAAACTGCTCAGAACGGGTAATAGCCGTATTAACAAAGTTCATTTTCAGGTCCGCATTACGATCAACTATAAGCGATACATTGCCTATATTTTTAACTGTGGTTTTTTGACTAACAGCGAACTTTTGAATTTCGGTACCCAAAATCCCTTTGAACTGAAGAAGGGTTTCTCCGTCAAACTCAACATCCGATAAATTAACTTCTGCGAGTGTTTTACCGTCGTCAGAATTAAGGCTAACGATTTTAACGGCAACCACGCCTGAAATCGTGCTATCTAGGGAAGGGATGTAGCAATCACGATAATCCATAGAAATAACATCAGCAGCTGAAATTGTGTTGCTGCCATCAATATCATTGATTGTTCTTGTGGAAATACCGCCGTTATTACAACTTTTATCGATACCTAAATCGTTAAAACTGGCTTGTTTGATAATGCTATTGGCAAATGTGCCAACCTGAATAAAGCTTTCTGCCACACTCAGGGCCATAGTCGATGTGTTTACAGGATCATCTTGAACTTTAAAGGTTGGAAGTGGAGTGACTGGTGGTGGCGTAATTGCAGGCGAAGAATCAGACCCACCGCCACAACCCGCTAATGAAAGTACTAATGCACCTAATGCAAATCCCTTTGAAAACTGGCTCATAACTATCCTTTGAACAAATAAAACCTAATTAGCAGAAGCGAGCATCATAACTGAGTTCTATTTGTTAAAGAATAGTGACATAGCCGTGTTAATGAAATATTTACGCTAATGCGTCAATCTTAAAGAAAACTACATATCTAAGTCGGTTAATGGCTTGCGCAGTTGCGCCCTGACATTATCCATACCCGAATAAAACTCTTTCATCATCAATAATCCCATCATTTTGCCGTTATCAGTCACAATCAGTTTATCGGGGTTTACTGGGTCATTCTTAATCGCGCCCATTGCTTTCATTGAACTCATTTCTTTGAATAATGCGGTATCTAAATTCACCCCAAATTCATCGCGAAAATACTTACGTGATAAACGACCAGAAAACATGCCTAGTAAGAAGCGATATTGCATCACCTCTTTCTTTTGATAATGCTTTTGTTGCTCAACAGCCATGCGCCCCTGGGCAATACGCTCTTGGTATTTTTTCAGTGAGAAAGTATTGACATATAAAGTATCGTTTAAAAAACTAAATGACCCAGACCCCACACCTAAATACTCATCATGATCAATTACATACTCATCAAACCCTTCATCATTGGCTTTGCCAAACGCCCAGGCTGACAACTGGGTATATTGGCCGGTTAATTTGTTAAGGATCTGACGGTATTGATTAATCATTTCACCCTGTGGCGCTGCCAGCGTGCCTTTAACACTTTTACGGGTTTGATGGGTGATCATTAATGGGTATGTGGTAATTTGTCTTGGGTCTAATCGAGAGGCCATTGCTAAATCTGACTGAATAACCTCATCGGTTTGGCCGCGAAAACCAAAAATCAAATCGACATTGATGATCGGAAATAATTCTTTTGCCGCCATAATACGGTCAAAAGTTTGCTGGCCTGAACCAAACTTATCTAAGCGGTCAGTCATTTTTAAAATACCGTCATCAAAGCTTTGTACCCCAATCGACATACGGTCGACTAAGCCTTTCAACTGCCTAAATTCAGGGTTAGCTAAATGCTGTGGGTCTGACTCACACGACACTTCTTTAATATCAGGAAACAAGGTTTTAGCATGTTCAATGGTACGGGCTAATTCATCTTCCAATACCGTAGTGGTACCGCCGCCAATATACATAGAGCTAAATTGATAACCTAAGTCTTTGGCCATCTGCATTTCTTTGCGCAGCGCAACAAAGTATTCCCGCGCTTTATCTTCGCGGAATAAAAAACGATGAAAAGTACAAAAAGAACACAGGGTATGACAAAACGGGATATGGGCGTACAGCATGTACTTGCGCCCTTCCACAGGTTTAGGCATACGGTCGGTTGAAATGGTATCTAGGCGCAAATTTTTATCGACATAAAACTGCATCACCTTTTCCATCGAGCTCACCATCCAGTTCGGAATGGTAATATTCGACTGATAAGGCTGAATCAACCCATTAGATGCTGGTTGAATAATTGGAGACATACATAATCCTAAATGAGTGCTATTTTTTGCGAGCAAAATCAATGATTACAAAGCGATAAAAGACACATCCTGCAAGCGGAATCTAAAAATACCACTTTAGATATAGATAAAATGTGAGGTAGACGATGCTATGTAAACTAAAAAGTAAACTAGCAGGATTTTCAGAGACGATTTGTTAAGCAGGTCATGTTTTAGATTTGATTAATGTATTGAACACCCAAAGTGTGTTTGTCAGCAATTAATAGCTTACGGCAGGCTTATGTGCAGATATTAGATGATGTGAAGCATCCACAATGCTGGTTATATAAACCAGCATTGTGTAAATGATAAAACCAACATTTATACGAGCAATACTACTGAGCAATGATCAGAAATGTACTCGGAAGTAGAGATGTTTGAATACCATCACTGACGCTGACTTCTAGGGTATACCAACCAGGTAAATCCGGCGTAAAATCGGTCACTGACTGAGTTGGCGCGCTAAATGTGCCTTCTGTACCAGGATCTTTTTCCACCAAGCGCCATTCAAAAGTTAGAGGTTGACCTTCGGGATCCGTCGCCAGCACTTCTAGCTGAGTCGGATCGCCTGCAACAACGTGAGTATTGTATATAACCTCAGTAATGACCGGCGGATGGTTAACAGCAGCGCGGATCATTTGGGTTGCTGGCTCTGAGGTTAGTTTATTATCAGTAGCTGTCAAAGACACAAGATAATCCCCTTTGGCATCAAGGTATAGTTGAGTATTCTGCTGATTGGTACTGGTAAATTCGGCGCTGCTATCGCTAGGTTTAGAGACTAAGCTCCAGCTATAACTTAAGCTATCATTGTCAGGGTCAACTCCCACACCTTGCAAGTTAATGGTTTCACCTTGTTTAGGTGAGCTAGAATTGAGATTAATGCTCACAACTGGGGCTCGATTGACCGCCGTTACCTGCAATACCAATGTCTTTATATCTTGTAGTTTGCCATCACTGACCGTCAGCTCGACATGGTATTCACCTAAAGTACTCGCGGTAAACTTCGCTAGCTGCGTTGCTGCCTGCTCAAGTTTTACGTTGGCATTGTCCGGCTTTTGAATAATTTGCCAGCTAAAACTTAAACTATCGCCATCAGCATCCGTACTTTGAGCAGCAGAAAGCGCCAGCTCCTCATTCACTTTCAGTACAGTACTCGCAGCTGTAATAGATGCCACGGGAGCCGTGTTACTGGTAACCCCTGTAGCTGTGATAACACGCTGAACTACATCGGTATTGTTATCTTGATCTTTCAAGCGCAACTGTACTTTATACTCACCCAACTTGTCGGCGGTAAAATATGTTTCTACTGCGTCTGTGCTGGTCAGTGTCGCTACGCTAGCAGTAGGCTTCTCTAATAAACTCCAACTAAAGCGAGTGTCAGTTTTTAGCTGACTGCTTTCACCTGAAAGCGTCACTTTATTACCCTGCTTGACCGTACTTGCAGAAGTAATAATGGCTGTAATCGCTTTATCCCCTCCAACTTGTAATACTAAGCTAGCCTTATCAATTGCGCCTTTCCCATCGCTTACAGTCAAGCTGATTTGGTATTCTCCAGCCATCGTCAAATTAAAGCTCAGTTGCTTACTCTTAGCATCATTTAAAGCCAAGACAACACCTTGTGGATCAATAACCTGCCACTGGTAACTTAAATTATCACTATCCGGGTCGCTACTTTGATCTCCTCGAATTAATACCGTGTCGCCAATACTCATTGAGGTACTATCTATTGAGGCTATAGCAATTGGTGCACTATTGTTTTCTATAGGCGTTGTTGAACTACTATCACCAGAGCCGCCACCACAAGCAACCATGCTAAATGCCATAAAAGGGAATACTAGGTAAGATTTCATTTTCATTACACATCCTTGTTATTGTTTAATTTTCATCCTCACATCCATCCTATGTCATTCCTTTCATATAACAAAACGTAAAATGTTACATTTTATTAAATAAGTTAACCTATTCAAGTTAAAGTATTAATTCAACTCTCGCACAGGCCTAGTGGCTTGTTTGCTATCAGTATTGATAAGAAAATTTAGCGGGGGCGGGATAAACTTTATAAAAAATCAGGTAACCGATCTGCTTTTACCTTGTTTTGTATTGCTCTTTGCAACAATCATCAAGCACGCCATGTAGGAAAAAAAGCCATTCAATAACACGTGCCGATCAACTTAGCGATAAAGTTTACTCAGTCCACTAATTATTGAATAACCATTAGACTCAGCTTTTTACAGCTAGTGGGTGGGTGAAGCAGCTAAGCGTATGGTGACATTGTCATCTAAGGTGAGCGATAGCATTTGCTGGAATTTGTTCTCAATGGCGAGTCGAGTGCCGTCTTGTTTTATTTGCGCTAGGCCAAAATTAAAGTCATCGCGAATATCGGCGTGTAAAAATGCAAATCGGTAGGACGTAGGGGCAAATACTTTATGGCAAATCACCTCTTGTTGTACTTCTTCTTTAGTGAGCTTGCCTGTGAAATAGGACTGCCTTAGGTAATAAATAAAGATATTCTTATCCATCACGGCCACATCTATTCTCTGTTTCATCAGCATTTTCACTTGAAGTATTTGCTTCGCCTGTTCGCTATATTGGCTGTTAAGTGCGGCCATGTTAGTGAAGTCTTTACCTAAAAGCATAGAGGCTCGCTGAAAAGCGACAATGCTCTTGTCTTGTAAATCGGTGACTTTCTCTAAGTTGAAATGGTTCTTTTTAAGACTAATGGCACAATTTTGAAAACGCATGACCACATCTGAATAAAACACGCCTTCGAGCATGTTTTGTTTAGTATTAATGATGCCATCGAGTTTGCCTTCTTTAAGTGCATAAAAGGTACGCGCTAGGGGCAGGTATTGTATGTTGACGCTATGGCCTTTAACGGCAAGGGCACTTTTGAGCAATTCGAGTTCTAGACCACTGTTAGATTCTTGAATGACATAAGGGGGAATTGAAAAGCTGACACCGATTTCAAGATCTTTGGCTTGTATGCTGCCAGAAAATAAATAAAGTAAAATCAAGCCAATAGCATTTAAACACTTAGCCTTTAGATCCGCTAATGTTAACATATTAGATTGTGGGAAGAGCCGATTGCTCTCATTATTCATTTTATTATTGACCTCTAAATGATGGTGGACACTAGCCCTGCTTCAGCGATTTTTTCTGCCGTTACCTAACTTATCCAATCATGATTACACCTAACTATAAGAGGTCTTATTAGATTAGCATACTTTAATTTTGTTAACTTTAAGCTCAGAGAACTGCGGTATTGGCTAAGGGCCTGAATGCCTGAGTATTAAGTTTGAAATGGGTGGCTCTTTCACGTCTATCCCATAGGGATATGGGAAATGTCAGTGTGATGTCGAGAACATCACTGAACATGTGATCGCGACATTCAGTTCACACTGAACATTCCTGCGGCAGGCAATAGATTAATATCAAGTATGGGGCTTCATTGAGCTAGCCTGTATCAATAAAACTTTTGCGGTCTAAACGCCCGAGGCAAGTCGTGGCGCTTCGCCCACACCTGACCAACGGGGCAAAGCGCACGCTTTTTTACAAAAGAAGCCCTTTGGGATCCCTCAGCGCCCCAGACGAAAAATGCTGAAAAGCGCATAATTTTCGATGGGGGTCGATCCAGCTTTTAACCTCACCTATAACCGGCTTCAGCCATTATCGATAAGCCCTAACGCTTCCGATAGGCCGTCCCTGGCCCAACGAAATCTAGCCTGGCATCCATGCCAAGCTCATGGCCTTTTCTCGATGGCCTCAATTCAAATTAAGCAGCCCATCTTTAAATGCAGATGACTAATGATGCAAAATTGAAAAGACAAAATATCAGCTACTGGTAAGCCTAAGGCAGGCAATAGATTCAATTGCAGTTATGGTCTACTGTGATTTAACCAACAAAAAATAAAGTAAAACATTGAATTTAAGATACAAACTTGTTGGCTTATACAAGCTTAAGGACAGAATTGGGTAACCTGGAACACTATCATCGAGCACACCATTTAAGGTACAAGCCATTCAATAGCATGTGCCGATCAGCTCCCTTTTTTAAAGTTTACGCTGCCCCAATACCCCTCTTACCTTGGGAAGATTGTTTCAAAATTAAGCTTAACTCTAACTAATTGCCTGCCGCAGGCTTATGTGTAAGCACTTCTGTGACACGCAGCAAGTACGTCCCTGTAAGCTCAACGATGGCATCCATGCCATCGACGGTCACAGCCGCGCCTACACCTAATAATTTATGTCTTCGATTAGGCTGCATTGGTAATAACGCCTTTAGATCTTTGGCTGATACGAAAATGTCAGGTACTGGTAAGCCTAAGGCAGGTAATTGGTTGGGTGACCGTTATGTCCTACTGTGATTTAACCAACAAAAAATAAGTAATATATTGAATTTAAAATACAAACTAGGTTAAATTATGAAAACTTAAGGACTGAGTTGGGTAAGTTCGAACACAATCATCGAGCACACCATTTAGGGAAGAAGAAGCCATTCAATAACTTGAACCACTCGACTCCTTTTATAACGTTTGCTCTGAATCCCACTAATTGAATTGTAATTGCACTAATTGCAAAGGAGTATTAAATGACTGAAGTTGTAGAATTCGAGGGATATGAAGATGAGAATAATGTAGTTGTAATAGGGAATGAAAAGGCTTCTGAAAAAATTAGTTTTCAATTGGCACAAGACTTTTATAATGAATTCACTGGTAAATCCGAAAGATTGAGAGAGCTTTATAGCGACTCTTTTATACTAAAATTATCTCACGTTGAGCAATTACACCATAGATTAGAGCAATCAACTGAGCAATATAATATATGTTCCTTCCATGAAACTTACTCAGTAAATTATGTAGATGATTCATCTGAAAGATTCAGTAGCTTAGAGCGTTTAAAATTACATGTTGGTGCCAGAGGCTCAGCCGTCGAAGAGGTAATAATAAAATATAATATTCTTATTATTTTACCCAAAACTAAACGTCCTCAAGAGTACGTTATTTCAGTCAGAATGGCTTCTCGTGTAGCTAAAATAGAAAGCTTAAGAAATAAATTAGACTCAGTTCCATTTGACATACCTCTTCATCAATTTGAAACAGCTAATGCAGCATCATTTAGCATTGAATATGTAGATAGCACGGTAGCGAACGCGTTAATGAGTGTAATAAAGAATTGGTTCAACACGATTGATAAAAACACAATCCCATCTTCAGTGAAAACGGCTCGTAAATTTTCTCATTTCGCTCCTCGGTTGACTAAGTATTCACTATTATCCCTAGTTAGTTATTATGTTTATGCATCTTCAGATAAATTCTTATCCTCCGAAAACGATATTAAAACGGCTGTATTATTTACATTAGGCTCTGTTTTAATTGCGCATTTATCTATTCGCTTAGGTATGTTTTTTGGCAAAAGAATTGAATATAATTTAGATAGTATTTACGAGCAATCTTACATCAATTTCTCTGGCGCGGATGATAATTTTGTTGCTAAGTCATCGACAAAAATCAAAGCTAGTAAAATCAAAGCTACCGCTCATTTAGTCGCATCAATAGTAGTTGGTATTAGTTGTTCCCTTATTGCAAACTGGATTGGCAGCTAACAAATAAGGAAAGGTCGCACGCAGCAGCGTCCTTAGCCCGAGTTATACCTTAAAATTTAGTGGGTCCTGGGTAAACTTTATAAAAAATCAGTTAACCGATCTGCTTTTATATTGTTTTATATAGTTTTTCCTGAAATAATCAATGAAGCTAAATCGAAGAGACAAAACTCAGGTGCAGATGAGCCAGCGAGTATCCAAAACAAGGATGTTTTGGTTAAGCCCACATGGACGTGCTTGTGGCGTCTCGCTGGATAATCTGCACTAAGGCCTGCGGCAGGCAATAAGTACCGATGAAGTATTGGGCTAGTTACACTAACCAAATTGATTGCAGTTCAGAAATTTAATTGGCAGATTAACTCACCTCAACCAGCTCAAATGAAATCATAAACAATGACTGTTGGTTTGGGTAAACCTGTTGAATAATCTGTTTCAATTCATCTAAAGGCAGGCTTTCTTGCTGCGCATGAAACGCATTAATGTCATCAAACGCCAATGGCTCAACTGACAAAATAGTAATATCACAGACCTTTTGATGGGTTTCTAAGGTGAATACTTCCACTTGCGTACCGGGTACATAGTGACTTTCAGATTCATCCCGAATGGTAATGGTTTTTTTACCAGAGGCCACCAGCGGGGTTAAATACTCAAAAAAAGTGATGCTTGTTGGTGCCATGATTTTCGCCATTGTTTTCGACATGATTTTCGACATAGTTATTGCCTTAATTGCGCGATTAGAATTGAGTTACAGCCTTGCACATTCACCAGGGCTTTGGGAAAAGTAGCGTTTAAACTCACGGCTAAATTGCGTACTACTTTCATAACCCACCTGGGTTGCCACATCTTTTACTTTCAGTTTTTGTGCTTGTAATAACTCTTTGGCTCGGGTGAGTCTAATTTTCTTTAAATACTGAATAGGCGACGATGCGGTCACCTCTTTAAAGCAACGATGAAATGCCGACGGACTCATGTTCACCAATCCCGCTAAGGTATCTACCTCAACTGACTCGCCATAATGTCGGTGAATATAGCTTAACGCCTTCTCTACTCGCGCTAAGCGGGTGTGGCTAAGCGATAATGCATATAACGGTGCGGCATTCGGGCTTTCAAGTAACCGATATAACAGCTCAAGCACTAATGCTTCACCCATCACGTTAGCTTCTAGTGGTGATTGTAATGCCTGTAATAGTCTAAACACACTACAGTCCATCTCTTCTGTGGTCGGTGCCACAAAATATCCCGATTGACGCGACTCATTCAAATCTTTGGGTATTTGATTATGCTCATCCATCAAGCGAATAATGTGATTCAGTTGCACCAAATCAATATCGACCATTAATACCAAAACCGGTTCTTCTGGGCTGGCAAAGGTTTCACATTCAACCGGTAACGGCACCGTCATCACTAACGCATTCTCGCTGTCATAGTCAAAGGTTTGATTATCTAGATAAAGCCGTTTCTTACCTTGACCCACAAATAACATGCCTTGCGAGTAACACATAGGCCCGCGCGCGCCATACTGTGAGCCCCTAAATACATGCACGCCTGCTAAATGGGTTTTATTAACCCCTTCTTTAGGTGCTAGTTGTGCCATTAATATTGCGGTGTCTGTCATATCGATTGCCCTGCCTTTTACCCCATTGGAAATACTTTACCAATAAAGCAGGAAAATGCATTAAAAAAACCACTAAAACATACTTTAACAGTAAATAGGGTAGGAATAGGCATAAAGCTGATAGTTATGTGTCTGTTTATTTTAGACCAGAAGCCTATCATTACCCCCATCAACTTTATCGCGCCAATAAGCCGTTAATGATTTTGATTAACGCGGGCAATTTATTGAACTCACGAACCAGCACCCTTTTTATTGGTTCGAAAAATTAAGGTAACATCACATGCTGAATTTTAATTATCGTAATCCTACCCATGTTGTTTTCGGTAAAGACCGTATTGCAGAATTAGACCAACTGGTACCCGCTAATGCCAAAGTGCTTATCACCTATGGCGGTGGCAGCGTTGTCCGTTTCGGGACGCTAGACAAAGTAAAAGCAGCACTAGGCAATCGTACTGTAGTGGAATTTGGTGGTATTGAAGCCAACCCTAAGTACGACACATTAATGCAAGCGGTTGAAGTGGCGCGTAAAGAGAACATCGACTTTTTATTGGCTGTTGGCGGCGGTTCAGTGATGGACGGCACTAAGTTTATTGCCCTAGCTATCCAGTTTGAAGGTGACACTGCTAGCCTACTTCATCATGGTTTTGCCCCAGTACCTGTTGCTGAAGATAAAGTGATTCCATTAGGCGTGATTGCGACTTTGCCTGCGACGGGTTCAGAAATGAATGCCTTTGCAGTTGTAAGCTATAAAGGCGGCAAATTCCCGGTGAATCACCCAAGTGTTTACCCTACATTTGCGATGCTAGACCCTGAGTTGACCTTTAGCCTACCTAAAATTCAAGTGGCTAATGGTGTGGTAGATGCCTTTGTGCATGTGCTTGAGCAATATGCGACTTACCCTGTTGATGCCCGAGTGCAAGATCGCACCGCTGAAGGCATTATGCGTACCTTAATTGAAATTGGCCCTATTACAGTGGAAGAGCCTACCAATTATGAAGCGCGCGCTAACTTAATGTGGAGTGCCACGTCAGCCTTGAACGGTATGATTGGTGTGGGCGTGCCATTTGATTGGACTACCCACATGATAGGCCATGAGCTTACGGCGATATTTAACATTGACCATGCGCAAACCTTAGCCGTGGTATTACCGTCAGTTTGGCGTGTATTGAAAACTCAAAAACATGCTAAGTTATTACAGTATGCAGAACGTGTATGGGACATTACCGAAGGTGATGAAGATAGCCGCGTTGAACAAGCGATTGTCAAAACGGAAGCTTTCTTCCAACAGGTTGGCTTAAAAACTCGCTTACGTGATCATGGTGTTGAAAAGGCACAAATCGACACGGTTATTAATGCACTAGAAGCACATGGTATGACTGCCTTATCTGAATCAGGCAAAGTTGACTTAGCCGTGAGCCGTCAAATTCTAGACATGGCTTGGTAACTGTCTAAGTTAACAATTTATTAGCTCACTGATAATAAACACATAAAAATGCTCCAGAGAGTCACTTAAACCTGACTCTCTGTTTTATTATTGAGAAAGATGTCTAAAGATATTTTTGGCAGATTGATTGTACGTCTACACCAGGGTTAAATAAAAAATCCTCCCCCGTAATCGATACCATTTGTGATTCCGTAACCAAAGGGTTAGTAATTTTAAACACCCGCCGCTTGTGCAATTGGCCCTGCATTAAAGATTGACAGTGCCATTGATAAAACAGTTGATCAAACTGACCATTTTCAATAAGTCTCAGTAAACCTACCTGAATTCTTTCTGCCAACCTTGGTGTTGCTGGGGATACATAAAAGTAAGTTGCTAGCGGAATATTTAGCAGGATGTGTTCGTCAACAATAAGCTCAGGATAAAGATTGTGGAAAATTTCAACTTCTTTATATGCCTCATTAACGCCTCGCCCAAAGGTGACAAAACGATTTTTTGACAGCATATGGAATAAACTATCATATTGAGGGCTTTCAACCACATCAAATCCCGCCTGTTTCATCGCGAATCTTGTTGACCACTGGCTACCCGAGCCTGTTTGCTGCGTCATCAATTGTGCGAGTGAATCAATATTAGCCAGCAGATGCTTATTTTCATTTTTGATAATAAACACTCTTAACCCTTGAATTCCCTTACGGATAGGGATCGGGACTGCAATTAGGTCAGTATTCCACTGCTGATTTGATGCCTCAGCCATAACATTGATAGCTTCGCCCTCTTTTAGTGACCTCAATATCCGATTGCGACTCATCACCACGTTAGCCTCGTCGATAGAAGCATCACCAAAATCAGCTTGGGTCTCTTTAATAATTAATGCTAAAAGTTCATAGGGGTATTGATAGCGATGATCGCGAGCTGAATCCGAATGATTGATGATGAATTTATCTGCAGCAACGGCCAATGGGGCAAACATAAAGCCACACAAGCTGCAAAAAAATAACAACTTCCCAACACGCTGTAAATTAAAGTCCATTTAAATTCTCTCATTTTCAAAACAGGGATATTTATTTTAAATAATACCGAGCTCAGATAATGGTAAATGCTAGCTCCATTACATAACAAGATTAGACTACATATACATAAAAAAACACCTTACTGGTTGCCCAGTAAGGTGTTTTTGTTAAATAACATTAACACAGCAGCATCTAAACAGTGCCTGTTAACCTTATTTTTTGTACTTCAATGACCCATTTGCTTTGATTTCGTCATACCACAAGTTGTGGTGCTGGATTGCCCAGTTTTCATCACAGTAGCCTGACACCATAGACTCCATGCCACCTTCACTAAGTACTGTCGCCATCCATATATGCACTATGGTAAAAGCGATGAGAACGGCGGCGCTGACGCCATGTACTAGTAACGCAACGATAGAGGCTTCACGTGGTAAATCAAGATTAGGCAGTACTAACATTAATCCGCTAATGCTGAGCAATAAACCAAAGATAACTAAGGTCCAAAACCACATTTTCTCACCCGCATTAGCAAATCCACTGTCTGGATGTTTGCCTTTAAACGGACCAAAATTAATGTAACCACCGACCACTAAAAACCATTTTAAATCATATAATTTAAAGGTTTGTAATGGCATCCACTTGATAACACACATCAACCAAGACACGATAAAAATCGGTCCTGACCAGTCATGGATAAATTTACTGGTGGCAATAATCCCTGCCCATAAACCTTCACCCACATATGGCGCGATAAAGTGGCGACCAAGCATAATAAAAATGCCTGTTAGCATAAGGGTTAAGCAAGTAACTGCCATAATCCAATGCAGCAAAATATCAGCTTTTGTCCATCTTTCTAGCAATTTTCCTGAAAAACCATGGGATAATTTTGATGGACCATTTACCAAGTAAAACACTAAGAACGCAGAAAATACACCTAACACAGCTAAAACAATTGCGGGTTTGAGGTAAGTATTGCGTAGCTCTTTGCCTTCATTACCAGCTTTGTTAATTAACACATTAGCTTCTAAGCCAGTATCGGTAGTATATCCCGGTTCACCTGCTTTCACTGCACGCCAGAGATCTGCATCGCTGGTTTTTGCCGCCTGTTGCTTAGATGATTGATCATCAGCAGCATAAGCATTTGGCATAACCAAACTGATACCTATCACCAACACTAGCAACGCAAACAATATCTGCAGTGATTTGTTTAACGATGTGTTTAACATTGTCACTCCTCATTGGGCCGCAATAATGTGCAGCCCATCCAGTGGGTTTAGATCATCTCGCCTGTTTTTGGGTTGTAACCCCAAATCACATTTGGATTACCTCGCGATGCCATACGCTGACGATAAATGTCAGATACCACACCAGCATCACCCGCAAGCAGTGCTTTTGTTGAACATAGCTCAGCACACATTGGTAGCTTGCCTTCAGCAATACGGTTTGCACCGTACTTTTGACGCTCTGCATCTGAATGTGTTTCTTCTGGGCCACCCGCACAGAAAGTACATTTGTCCATTTTACCGCGGCTGCCAAATGCGGTCTTTTTAGGGAACTGCGGCGCACCAAATGGGCAAGCGTAGAAGCAATAGCCACAACCGATACAGGTATCTTTGTCGTGAAGCACAATGCCATCTTCAGTACGGTAGAAACAATCTGCCGGACAAACAGCCATACAAGGCGCATCGGTACAGTGCATACATGCCACTGAAATTGACGCTTCACCAGGTAGACCATCGTTAATTGTCACCACGCGGCGACGTTGAATACCCCACTCTAAAGCAGAGTCGTTCTCGTTTTTACATGCTGTGACGCAACCGTTACACTCGATGCAGCGCTTGGTGTCACACAAAAATTTCATGACTGCCATAATGGCTTATCTCCTCATCAAGTTAGGCTTTGCTTATCTGACATAAACTGGACTTAGTTTCTTGCATCTGAGTCACAACGTCATAGCCATAAGTTAAAATAGTGTTTGCTGATTCACCTATCACGTAAGGCACTGTGCCTTCTGGATAGTTTTTCTCTAGGCTTTCGCCTTCAAACACACCAGCAAAGTGATAAGGCATGAAACATTCGCCTTCAATCACACGAGGGGTCACCATTGCTTTAACGGTGATTTTCGCGCCTTCTGGTCCGTGAACAAACACATCATCACCATCACGAATACCGCGATCGGCTGCATCAGCAGGGCTGATTTCGATGAACATTTCTTGCTGTAATTCAGCAAGCCATGGGTTTGAACGGGTTTCTTCACCGCCACCCTCATATTCAACCAAACGACCAGAGGTCAGAGCTAATGGATAGTCTTTAGCAAAGTCTTTGTCTTGAATTGTTTTATAAAGGGTTGGCAGGCGTGCAACCATACGATCATCATAGGTGGGGTACTTAGCCACTAAATCACGACGAGGGGTATATAAGGGTTCACGATGTAACGGAATATCGTCTGGAAAATTCCACACAATACAACGAGCTTTCGCATTACCATAAGGGATACAACCATGTTTGATTGCTACACGTTGGATACCACCAGAAAGATCTGTTTTCCAGTTTTTTCCTTCAGCAAGCTTTTTCTCTTCTGCGGTTAAGTCATCCCACCAACCAAGCTGTTTAAGCATGTCGGCAGTAAACTCTGGGTAACCGTCTTCAATTTCAGCACCTTTAGAGAATGAACCTTCAGCAAGAATATTATTGCCTTCATGTTCAACACCATAACGGGCACGGAAGTTACCACCACCGTCTTTCACTTCACGTCCTGTGCGGTACAAAATTTGCGTACCTGGATGTTTCTGTTCAGGTGTTCCCCAGCAAGGCCAAGGCAGGCCGTAGGTTTCACCGCGCGCAGGACCACCAGGTGCTTCTAGTGTATCAACATCAAATGTACCCCAGTTTTTCTGGTGCATTTTCAAACGCTCTGGGCTTTGGCCAGTATAACCAATGGTCCACATACCTTTGTTAAATTCGCGAGTCACGTCTTCAATAACAGGCTCATCATTTTTCACTTCAATGTGCTTACAGAACTGCTCAGCAACGCCCCATTTTTTGGCCAATTTATACATGATCACGTGATCAGGTAATGACTCAAATAATGGCTCAATCACTTTGTCTCGCCACTGTAATGAACGGTTTGAAGCAGATACTGAACCGTAGGTTTCAAACTGAGTAGACGCGGGTAATAGATATACCCCATCTTGACGTTGGTGCATGACACCGGCCATTGTTGGGAATGGATCGACAACAACCACGGTATCCATCTTGTTTAATGCTTCACGCACTTCACGGCCGCGAGTTTCTGTATTAACAGACTGTCCCCAGAAAAATGCCAGACGTATATTGTCTTTTTGGGCAATTTTGGTTTTATCTTCTAACACACCATCGTGCCAACGCGAACAAGGAATACCTGCTGATGTTTGTGGCGATTGACCTAAGTACTCACCTTGGTCAAAACGGTCTTTGATCCAAGTTGGCTCAAGATCCCATACACCTGCCCAGTGATCCCATGCGCCAGAGGTTAAGCCGTAATATCCCGGTAAGTTATCAAATAACAAACCAAAATCAGTCGCACCCTGTACATTATCGTGACCGCGGAAAATGTTAGTTCCGCCGCCTTCAACACCCATATTACCTAGGGCTAATTGAAGAATACAATATGCGCGAGTGTTAGCATTACCAATATGATGCTGAGTACCACCCATACACCAAACAATAGTACCAGGCTTGGTTTCAGCCATCATTTTAGCCACCCGGTACATTTGTGCTTTGGGCACACCAACAACATGCTCAACTTCTTCAGGCGGGTACTTTTTCACTTCTTCTTTGATACGTTCCATACCGTATACACGTTGAGAGATGAAGCTTTCATCTTGCCAACCGTTTTCGAAGATGTGCCATAGCAAGCCATATATAAATGGAATGTCAGTACCTGGACGAATATGAACAAATTCATCAGATTTCGCCGCAGTGCGGGTAAAGCGTGGATCAACAACAATGATTTTTGCACCGCGCTCTTTACCAATTAATATGTGCTGCATCGCAACTGGATGCGCTTCACATGGGTTTGAGCCGATAAACATCATGCATTTTGAGTTACGGATATCGTTAAACGAGTTTGTTTGCGCACCGTAGCCCCAAGTGTTTGCAACACCGGCTACCGTGGTAGAGTGACAAATACGAGCAGAGTGATCGACGTTGTTAGTGCCCCACATTGCCGCGAATTTGCGGTATAAATAAGCTTGCTCGTTCGAAAATTTCGCGCTACCCATGAAGTAAATAGAATCTGGACCTGATTCAGCACGTATATCGAGTGCTTTCTGGCCAACTTCTTCAATGGCTTGCTCCCAAGATAACCGCTTCCATTTTCCACCTTCCAGCTTCATTGGATATTTAAGTCGTTTCTCACCGTGTCCGTGCTCACGTAATGCAGCACCTTTAGCACAGTGACCACCTTGATTAAATGGATGATCAAATGCTGGTTCTTGACCAGTCCACACCCCATTTTGAACTTCGGCATAGACACCACAACCCACTGAACAGTGAGAACAAATGGTACGTACGACCTCAGTTGGCGCGTTATGTGGTACATCTTTGGCTTCAGCTTTACGCATCATGCCGGCACCTAACATCGACGCTGCTGCAATTCCACCAGTCGCCAAACTGGCCGACTTGAGAAACTGACGTCTGTTAAGACCTAGGCCTGGCTTTTCAGCTTTTGCGACCGTGTCAGATTTACGGGTTAATCGCATTTCACCCTCTCCTATTAGTTATTTACTTAACGAGGCATAGTAGTTACGAATATGCTCTGTTTCTCTGTAGTTGTTGCTTGATGGCTCGTCTGTTGCTTTGGGTGAGGCCGCTAATGCTGGCGCACTCACACTGGCAACCGCGCCTGCTACGCTACCTAACGCTAAGGCTTTTAGCATTTGACGGCGTCCCATGTCGGAAGCTTGCTTCTTCATAGTTTCTCCTTGTTTAAATCACCCTAATTACTTAGAGCATAAATGACTTACATCATGGCGAGTGCCATCAAGTCATTAGTTTACTTGCACGACTTCATCAGTAACCGGCTCAAGCTCTTTACTACCTGGGCAGTTCACCGGTATATCTAAACTCAGTTGGTCAAATTCGTTTACTTCAGCTTCAAAAAACGCTTTGGCTAATTGCGCTACAGGTATGTAGAACTTTGCGCTAGGCGTTCTTGCTAATGCTTCACAGAAGCGATTAATCCATGAACCAATATGACGTTGATAAAATGCCAATTGGCGATAGCCTGGCGCTTCTAAAATCAATACCCCCATCACTTCGCACAATGCGGCTACATGATCTTCCGGCTCTTTGACATTTTCTTCGCGCTCAAAACCCATTTGCATCAAATCGGTACGCAATAATGCCAATGGCTTATCCATTAATGAGCCAGTCATAAACCAACTGCCATAGGGGATAATTTCACCGCTACCTACGCCCAAGAAAATACTAAAATATTCATTTTCTAGTGTTTCTACATCACTACTTTTCGCTACCGTTTTTAAGGCGATCCATGCTTGATTCATCGCATTACCTTCTTCGGCATCTACGTCTAAATCAGCTAAAAACTGTAATAACTCTGCATTAGGATGACGACGCAACAATGCGGCTAATAGCTGATAAATATCGGCTCTTAATTGATCGTTTTCGCTGATTTCTCTTTCTATTTGGGTCATAGCAGATCTCTTATCGCAATTGCTTTTCTGGATCTTGAAGAATGTCTTCAAACATGTCTTTTACGCGGCAGTCGCCACACATTTTTAAACGTTCAATATTGGCACTAAATGCACTGTGCGCACCGACCATTTCAACCATTTTGCGTACCATTGATTGAGTAGCAAAAGCGCTACCACAGGTAATACATTCAAAAGGGGCTTCTTCTTTTAATGTTGTCAGCCCTTGGCGGCTGTCTCTATCAAAGTTAACTTGTGGCGCTAAACTAATCACGCTTTCAGGACAGGCACTTTCACATAGTCCGCACTGGACACAATCTTGCTCGACAAAACGTAATGCCGGTGTGTTACCGCCATCTTTTAATGCCTGTGTTGGGCAGATAGACACACACGACATACATAAAGTGCACTTATCAACATTCACCTTTACTTGACCATAGGGCACATTAGCTAAGGTTAGTTGAGTTTGAATCGCACCCGCTTGGCTGTTGAGATGATCAATGGCTTGGTACAAAATATCCCGTTTGGCATTGTGACTATCAGCATTGACCGCTAGGACCATAGGCACAATAATCGGCCAGGTCATACTCGTGGCCAACGATTGCTCAAGCTCAGTAAGGTCAGTTGCAGAAATAAGGCGTAAGCGCTGTGGTTGGCCCATCTCATCTAATATACGGTTGGCTAAACTAAGTTCGCCCTGCATCATTTGAGTTAATGTCGGCGCTGTAGCATCGGTATGTAAAATCAATACTTCACGTGCCCCATGAGCCAAAGCGGCGAGCCAGTGGTCAATACTGGCTACGGAAATTTCTTCCATTGCGATGGGCAGTACATCTCCCGATAAGGTATCGGTGATCAGGTCGCTACCCGCAATATTGTCATGGAATAAAATCACCGGCGCGACTTGAACTTCAGCCCGATAACGGCTGATTAACTTTTCAAGGTAGGTATGTAGCGATTTAGGTGTGGGTAAGTCATAGCTTATGGCCCCTGTTGGGCATAAATTTGTACAACTGCCCGCACCATGACAAAGGTAGGGATCGATTTCGATTTTTTGTTCAATACTGCTTATAGCATCGGCAGGACAAAAGTTTAAACAGCGGTTACAACCATTAATCCCATTACGATTGTGCGCGCAAATATCGGCATTCACCTTAACGTAACGGGGCTTATCAAACTCACCAACTAAATCTGGAATTTGTTCAATGGCCTCAGCTAATTTTTGGGCGTCTGCACCGACATAGAAGTAACCTGTGGGAAGTAATTCAAGGTTAATACAGGGCGCTGAACTTAAATCTACAATAATGTCAAAATGTGCCTGACGAATCGCCACAGCACTTAACTCTGCAACACCACCGGCATCGGCTTCTACACTGACTTGAAACTGCCCTAAAAAACCTTTAATACTTTTGAGTTTATTGTAAAAGCTCTCAACACCTTCGGCGGCATTAATAACCTTTTCAAGGTAGTTTTCATCTTGACTAGTAATCGATTCATTAGCCAAAATGACTCTACTGGCCATCATGGGAAGTGTGTCTGCAGCAAGACGAGCTAAATCTTCAGGGCCGATGAACAAAACATGGCCTTGGGTGGAGTAACTTACCGTAGGCGGGATCAAATTCTGCAGAATTTGGGTATTCGCCATCACTTGTTGCCGAGCTTGCTTAAGCTCGAACTGGGATTGTCTCATACTCATTGCGTTCCTAATTTTTATTATTAAGTGAGCTATTTTCTCACTAGCAATATCTGGCGATATTGATTGCTAATCGTTAATTATTAGCGCCCCCCAATTAGCTAACTTTTACCGCATCACCAGTAAAAGAATGGAATTGCTGTTCATCAGACTGCACTTCCATTAAAACTAATGCTTGGTTAGCATCGACATTTTCCAAATCGGTACTGCTTGTATCTTGAGTTTCTGAACTAACCCTATCTGTTTTTTGGTCACTTGAATCATTCAGCTCATCAGACTGAGCTGTTTCAAGCAGTTCATCCTCGGGTGACTCTTCTTTTTCAATAACGTGTTTAAATATTTTCTTTGCAAGCTCTGCTGACACTTCAGCCGATAATTTGGGTTGATTGGTATAATCAAGTGCGTATTCCAGCAAACCGTCAATGTGACCATATTGTGGCTGCTTCCAAAGTGCTTTTAATGCGGCGGCTTTAGTTGCTGGATCAACATTTTTGGCCATAAAACTAGCAAAACTACCACCCACTTCAATCGAATCAGGATCGGGTAACTCTTGCACTGAAAGTGCATTAGCGTCTTCTACATTAAGATTTGAGTCTGCTTGATTTAAGTCTTCTTCTGCCTCCAACGTTGTTTCGACATTTTGAGCAATATCTGGCTGTTCAGCCTCTTTGGCAACTTGTTCGCGGCGCTGATTCCAACGGCTTAACAAATCACTCATTGCATTTTTCCTGGGCGATTTGCACTTGGCCCGTCGTTGTTGCGACGATTAACATGCTTGCGACGATGGGCACTAATTTCAACTTCACCATGGCGGGTAATAAAGGCTTCAATCCAACATGCGATGGCTTTAGGCATCAACACGTTAAATACTGGCGTATCGGACTCTAAACACGCTGCGCCGACATTTTGGTCAGCAGAAATCATTGCCGGTACCCAAGTTCCATCAGAAAGTTCATCACAAACGATGTAGATCATGGCATTGTCCATATCAAGATTTATTCGATAACTGCCACGCTGATCACGATGCAACTCAAGTAAGATTAATATCGCGCCTTTAGGGGCGGGCTGAGTAGCAGGCACCATTTGGTCCATTTGCCAGCATGTAGTTGTCCAGCGACCGACTTGCTTAGTCACTTTTTTTAACGAGACATACATTGGCCAAACGCTTTCGGTATGTTGCATACGGTGCTTCACCTTTGTGTTGCTTAACACTTAATTAATGCCAGTCGCGCGCGATAAATACCCTATAGTTACCCTGTATACAGCAATAACAATGCCAATATGTTTTATAGGGATAAATTTGAAGTGGGTCTCAAAAGTCCACTAACAGGTAGACAAATTGTCCTAGCTGCATTTAAAAAGTAGGACATAAGTACACGCTTTGATAGCTCGATTGAGCAAAACATGCGCTGGATCACGCAACGCTAAACATCTGCATGCCGAAATGAGAAAAATTGATATTCTTAAACAATAGATTTTTATTATTGCTGCTAACAATATATTTATGGTTGCGGTATTTGATAGATGATTTAAGCCAATAACCTATAAGGTAAACCTTGCTTATGACCCAATCGACTGAGCACTTATCTGCCCGTAAATCAGCTATCAAATTTATCAAAACCCAAACTGAAGTCCCCCTCACCTTGCCCGTTGTGGCATATAACGAACGGGGTGAAGCATTAGATAAATTTGTTGCTTGTGAGCGACCGCTTACGGTCTACTTGAATTGGCAACCCATAGTGACGCTAATGACGCTAGGCGCTAAGCCTGAATCATTAACCTTGGGCTATTTAAAAAACCAAGGTTTTATTAGCAATATCAGTTTATTAGAATCTGTTATTGTCGATTGGGACGTCAGTTCTGCTGCGGTGATCACTACGGAAAACATCGATGACTTAGCGGCTAAATTATCTGAAAAAACGGTGACATCGGGCTGCGGGCAAGGCACGGTTTATGGCAGTTTTTTACAAGGTTTAGATGAAATTCATTTATCTGCACCATTACTAAAGCAGTCGATCATTTACAGCTTATTGAACAACATCAACGCCTATAACGAAACTTACAAAAATGCTGGTGCGGTACATGGCTGCGGTATTTGCCAAGATGATAATATTCTTGCGTTTGTAGAAGATGTTGGCCGCCATAATGCCGTTGATACATTGGCTGGGGACATGTGGATGGATCAGCAAAACGGTGATGATAAAATTTTCTACACCACAGGCAGGTTAACCTCAGAGATGATCATCAAAGTGGCCAAAATGGGCATTCCCATTTTGTTATCTCGTAGCGGTGTCACACAGATGGGATTAGAGCTGGCGCAGCAACTAGGAATAACCCTTATCGCCCGCGCCAAAGGCCGTCACTTTTTGGTTTACCATGGGGTAGAGAATATTGTGTTTGATATGAAGTAGCCATAGCAATCAACAGTAATAAATTAGCCCAACGTTGAACCTGCACAGGCGTTAGAACATATAAACTTGCTGATCAATTATGCTTTCGAATAGAACTATTATAAACGAAACTTAGCCCATTGCTCTCTTAATGATGGGCTTAAATAACTCCACACTAGAATACGGGTTTGTTTATTACCTTGACGCATATCAATGGTATTGATTGTCTCTGCGCCGCATTCTTCAAGCAGTTTATAACATGGTTTAAGGTTATCAGACTTAGACACGAGAGAACTGAACCATAACACTTGATGTTTAAACTGGCAGCTTTCGGTAATCATGTTGCGCAAAAACTGGATCTCGCCACCTTCACACCATAACTCGGCTTTTTGGCCACCAAAATTTAATGCTAACTTGTCCGCTTGAGCATTAACAACTGAATGCTTTTTAGCGCGATTTGCGGCTAAATTCGACAGCTTGCGTTGGCTTCCCGCCATGGCATCATCTAAAGATTGATGGAATGGTGGATTACATAAAGTGATATCAATACGATCACTTGCGTTAATCACCCCTTTAAATATCGCCTTAGCATCGGTTTGTTGTACCAATTTAAGCTTTGAGGTTAACGCAGGGTTATGGCTGCAAATTGCTGCGACATTACTTAATGATTTTGCATCGATATCTGATGCGGTAAATTGCCAGCCATAACATTGAATACCAAGCAAAGGATAAATGCCATTTGCTCCGGTACCAATATCAAGAGCGTGTATTTTTGCCCCTTTTGGCACTTTGCCCTTTAGCGCCAATAAATCAGCAATATAATGCAAATAATCTACCCGCCCAGGAATAGGGGGACACAGGAAACCTGCAGGAATATCCCATTTATCTATATGATAATGTAGCTTTAGCAGTGCGGTATTTAAGGTTTTTACTGCTTCGGGATTGGCAAAATCGATTGAGATATTACCATAGGGATTGGGGCGGACAAACTGGGACAATTTGGGTAATACAGCAACCAACGAGGTAAAGTCATAGTCCTGATTATGCAGATTACGGGGGTGAAGAGACTTACTATCACCGGATTTGCTAGTCGAAGATTTAGCAGGGCACGTTTTGCCCTGCATAGATGATTTTACTGCCATTAATCGTACAGATATTTCGTAAACAATAAGTTAACCACCAGCGAGCGGCCGGTTTCTTGCTCTAATAGACGATTGACCATCTCATAGCATTCTCGGCGAATTTCATCACGGCCTGATAATGATTTAACTTTATCTTCCGCCTGATTACCTAATATTTCTACAATGGCGGCACGCAATAATGGATCATGGCGCTCAATGCTTACCAGATCAGCCGGATTTTTCACCATTAGCTCAACATTAATACGAACAAAACCGAGTTTCTTACGGTTAGAAATATAATTGGTGACGATTTCAGGCTCAAAGCCATAGTAAGCATATTCTTCACTGATTTCATCAGCACTTTGGACGTTAAATGCAACTAACAGCAGTAGCATGCATGCTGAAACAAATTTTTGCATAGTGTGATGCTCTCCTTGAGTGATTAATAAGCAGATAGCCGCTTTTGTGTATTTCATCTTGTTGAGCATGGTAAACTGCTCGGGTCTAGGTATATTGTAACGAGTTTTTGATGAATGTGACCAGTAATAGCTTTCCTTATGGTGAATCAATTTTATGGTATTCACCTGAAAAAGCCGCCTCACTTCCCCACACACCGCTTAAAAACTGGTTATTAGCCACAGGCAGTTTAACCGAAAAATTAAAAAAACATTGTAACAACTTCTCCGTTACGGTTTTAGGTGAACATTTGTTGTCTCCTTTACCAAATGAGCTTCCAAGCCAGTCAGAACCCGTTTGGGTGCGTGAAGTATTACTCAGTCTAGACGATATTCCTTGGGTTTTCGCCCGCACCTTAATTCCACAAGCATTATTAGATAATACCTTGTACGACTTTATTCACCTGGGCAACAGACCATTAGGCGAACTGTTATTTACCCATAACGAGATCATACCGGGAAAAATTGAAGTTGCAGCGTTTGAAACCTGTGGCCGTTTAGCGCAACTTGCCACCAGCTTATCTCAACCTGTTGACGACACGCTTTGGGGCCGTCGTCGATACTTCCATATTGGCACATCTGAGCTTATCGTAAGTGAAATATTTTTACCTGCTGCAGCGGAAAAGATAAAAAAATACCGCCTAGATTAGGCGGTATTTTTTGTCATGCGATTAGGGTTACGACTCAGATTAAATTCTGCGGCGCACTCCACAGAGAGCCAACGCAAATAAACTTAGCCATCCTAAGCTACCACCGCCACCAGAATCGGCCGGAGGAGTAACCACTGGTGGTGTGATCACCACTGGTGACGAGACTGTTATTGCCTTAGTCACCGTTTGAGTATTACCAAGTGTATCTGTCGCCACTAACGTAATCGTGTAGGTTCCTGCTTGAGCATAGGTATGGGTTGGGCTAGTTGCAGTGCTGTTATTACCATCACCAAACTGCCACACATAAGTCAAACCACCAAAACCATTACTAGAATTATTGGTTATGCTAAGCACCAAGTTTGTCGCTGAAGCACTGAAAGCTGCGATAGGTAAAATCACGACTCTAACGGTTTTAGCAACCTCAAGCTTATTCCCTTCACCATCTGTAACCGTTAACTTCACAACATAATCACCCGATAAGGCATAAGTATAGCTAGGTGCAACGACACTGCTGGAACCAAGATTATCACCAAAAGTCCAAGTGTATTGGTAATTACCATCACCTCCATTTATGTCGGCATTAAAACTTACAGTAGCACCATTTAAGCTAGTAACAATATCACCGCTCAATGGGCTGGGAGGTAATACAATCGTGCTTGAACGCTTAAATTCTACCGTAGCTGAAGTGCTATTGGCTGATTGCGCCGTCACTTCCATTGTTAAGCCAAGTTCGGTTAACTGGATCCCCGCCTGAGGCTTAAGGGGGGCACTGTAATCGTTACTGTCATCAAACATGCTATTGGCAGATAAATGATTGTCACCTGGATAGCTTGACTGAACAAATTGGCTAAACGCGGCATCACGGATTTGTGTATCTGTCGCACTCTGCCCAATCAAGTTTTGATCGGCATCGATTACACCAATTAATCCTTCACCTGGATGATTTGAAACATTGTTATCAGCCTGATTAAAGTTTTCTAACCACACTAATACTCCCGGAATATAGCCATGGCTGACTAAACCTTTATCAATGCCTTGATGACTTCTTAGTTGAACGATGTAGCGGCTGGCCTTGCCTGGACGTGTATCATCTACTCGACTGAAGCCATTCAATATCATTTTAGAAGCTGTTTCAGCATCATCGTTATATATCACGCTGATATTGTTAGTAAGCTCTAGTTCATCAACAACAAAACCATAGTCACCTTCTGCGGTATCGGTTACATAATGCATCGAAATAGTCACATTTTTTCCGGCAAAATCTGCCAGATCATAGCTCAACTTTATCCATGAGTTTGCACCAGTAGCTGCGCCTATATCACTCGACTTACCACTAATATAATGCTTAACCGAGCCGTAAAGTGGGTTACTGGCTTTAGTGTAATTACCCGCAATAGCAACACCGTTCACTTTAAGCTGCATATAATCATAATCGTCTTCTATACTCCAATGCGCTTGGAAAGCTAACGATAAAGGTGTTGCACTAGGCAGGGTGAGATTAAACGACATTTGTTGATTAATATCATCACCTTGGCCAGAGTAATATTGGTACTCTCCCGCATAAGGCGCGGTAAACTCAACGGGGCTAATAGGTAAAGGTATTGAAATTTGGTTTACATTATTGGCATCTACCGCATGGGCTAAATTAACACTTAAGCCTGATTCATCGATACTTGATAAAGCCACTTCCTGCTCTTTAACCCATTTACCCTTATATTTTTGTTGTAAATATGAGCGAGCATAAGGGCTAAAACCTGTAGGTTCACTCCCTGCAATATTGCCGGTCCAGCTACCACCAGACATTAAAGACCAAGACCCCACAGGTGAACCATCGCCTATATTACTGGTATCATATTCATCTGGTAGCCCTAAATCATGGCCAAACTCGTGCGTACACACGCCGGCAGCGGCATCAATAGGTTGTACCGTATAACCGTAAATCTTCATGTTCCGGCCAGGGATTTTGTATCCCTCGGTATCGGTATTAACAAAGAAACGATGCGACCAAATAGCGTCGGTACCTAGCACACCACCACCCGCTTCCTCACCCACGCTAGAGTGAAATAGCATGATGTGATCGATTATTCCATCAGCTTCCTCGGTATTACCGTCACCGTCCAAATCATATGGGTCTTCGATATCATAAGTCGCTAACTCTGCATCCGACATACCGGTAATCGCTTTAACGACCGCTTCTTTTACCAGTTCAGGCACGGCGCTATCATTATCATCGTTATCAGCATCATTACCGCCATAGTATGCGGCATTGTTGTCTGCGGTAACCCAATTAATCACATTGCCACTGAAGGTAAATGACTGACCTGATGCCGCTTTAAAATATTGGTATGCTGATTGTAACGTTGCCGGATTAGCATCTGGGCCAGTAAAGCCTGAAGTTGAAAAAAGGAGGTTTTGATAATGTGATACTGGATAGCTGCTATAGAACATATCTGTATCAGCACTCGCTAGACGATTATCATTATGGCGAAGGTCTGGGAAGTCCACCAGCACGCCTAATACCTTAACGGTTTTAGTGATATCCTCATCCGCCAACATAACTGCTGACTGCATCTCCATTCTAGCTTGCTTAACTTTGCTTGCTTTTATTGAAGCTTCAGTCTTAAGCTCAAATTTAGACGGCGTAAATGAAGACTTTAATCCACGGGCAATAAATGCATCAACAGCTGAGTTTTTAGCTTCTTCAGTGGCATCTTCTGCGACTTCGCCGCGCTTGATTAACCAGTAAAGTACTTGTTCTTTATTAATCACGCCGCCATCTGCTGGAGAGCCTTTTATTGGCGCAGCAATAGAGCCTGAAGCACCTATCGTCAGCAATAAGCCTAACGCTGCGGCTAACGGTAATTTTGTAGTATTGTTCATCGATATCTTTCCTTAGTTATCGCTAGGCTTGTGTGTCAGCGGTTTGGGGCATTTAGCAAACGGCTTTTGGCGTTTGCTGATGTAATCTGCAACAACTTGGTCAATTTCTTGTTGGTTCATGGACGTGGTTATCAAACCTTGTTTACGTAAATTATCGGCAATTTTTGATTTATCTCGAATAGGTGGCATGGCACCACATCCCACAGTTGTTGGTTGGCTAACTTCTGCTGAGGTAATATTCTCTGCTTGTTGATTTGCTTCATTAGCTTGGCAACCAAACATCAATGCGATGCTTAGCAATAATGCAATTTTAGTGAATTCCATTCGGTTTACCCCTAGAGTATTCACGTAAGATTAACAGTTGTTACCGCTAGCGTACAAACAAAAAGCCCCTCATTTTTACGAATTAATGTTCAAATAAGTTTGAGCGTGTAAAACATCACCGATTTTGCTGTAACCTTTGGTATACCGCATTGTTAACGATTTAAATATTGGCAGAAAGAACAAAAACGGCAGCCAATTTCGGCTGCCGTAGAAAATCTAAAACGAAAAAGATTAAATAAGAAAGTGACTAAAAACGATAGGTTATTGCGCCAGTGTGTTCATGTAGCTTGAAATACCATCTAAGAACATTTGCACTGAAATCATCACCAGCACCATCCCCATTAAACGCTCTACAGCCGTTAAGCCTTTTTCGCCCAACACACGAGTGAACACTTTATAAAACATCAGAATAAATGCGCTTAATCCCCAAGCTGAAACAAGGGCGATAGTCCAATCAGTCATTCTACTACTATCTGTATGAGCCAATAATATCAATGCTGCCAAAATAGACGGTCCGGCCATAAGCGGAATAGCCATAGGCACAATAAAGGGTTCTTCCCCTGCAGCTAAGCCGACAACACCGCCAGGCTGAGGAAAAATCATTTTTATCGCAATCAGAAATAAAATTATTCCACCCGCAATGCTGACCGACTCTGAACGCAGATTTAAGAAGTTAAGAATGGCTTCACCGGCATACAAAAACAGCAACATGATCACTAACGCAATAAGCAATTCACGAATTAATACCCGGCGACGTTTCTTGGGATCAATATGGCGTAAAATCGATGCAAAAATAGGCAGATTACCTAAAGGATCCATAATTAAAAACAACATCACCGCAGCAGAAAAAATATCCATAAGTCACAATCTATTTAGTTAGCCAATACAATAGCTCATATTGTATACCTAATCCGTCACTTATGGATGCGAGAAAATGCGCTATTATTTTTTAGCCAATGAATTAGTTTTTCTCACCTGAAGCAGCACAAATTTATTGATTCACGAACCCTACAGCCTAACTCCTTTATCTCAGGCCATTGT
Organism: Shewanella sp. HL-SH5; assembly: GCF_051163755.1. Taxonomy (NCBI): domain Bacteria; kingdom Pseudomonadati; phylum Pseudomonadota; class Gammaproteobacteria; order Alteromonadales; family Shewanellaceae; genus Shewanella; species Shewanella sp. HL-SH5. The sequence goes on along the minus strand of NZ_CP195038.1, from coordinate 17,002 downwards.
AATTTACACATCTATGCCTGCACGCTAGCTACATAAGAGTACAAAAATGCTATACTGCTGCGTTTTTTGTCAATTTATGCTTGGAACCCATGCTCTATTTAGCCGCTAGTTGTATCGCTTTATTATTTGGCCCTTTATTTTACCGCTACTTTTCTTCTGGCAGCGGATTACAAAAAGGTCTAGATGGTTTTATATTCGTCTCTTTAGGCGGGCTGGTGCTCATCCATATTTTGCCAGAGCTATTGGAGCACGGTGGATTTATTACCTTGCTTTTCGTGGTATTAGGCTTGTGGGGGCCCACCGCAAGTGAACGTATTTTCCATCGCTATTCAGAGATCACCCACAACATAACGCTAACTCTGGGTATTGCGGGTTTGCTGCTGCATACCATCACCGACGGTGGCGCTATGGTGTTGTCGCAACAGCAAGGTAATTCTCCGCTGCTTGCTTTAGGGGTGATATTACATCGACTACCGGTAGGATTAGCGATTTGGTGGTTACTCAAACCACAGGTTGGCACTCGCTGGGCAAGTGTCGTTTTGATTGCCATGATGGCATTAACCGCGGTAGGTTATTTTGCTGGCGAACAACTACTTCATCAACTAAGTATTGAAAATACCGTTTATTTACAAGCTTTTGTGACAGGTTCAATTTTGCATGTGGTGCTGCATCAGCCCCATGGTGAACACTCCACAGATAAACAAGGCAAATACCAATACCAGGCGGGCATCGGCAGTTTGCTTGGTTTAGGCTTATTAGCGCTTTTGCTGTTACTGGATACTGGCAGCCAGGCACATTCAGACCATAACCACGCTCACGGTGTAGAGCAGTTTGTTAGCTGGCTATTAACGATCTCACCTGTATTACTATTAAGTTATTTATTTGCAGCGCTAAGATTCAAATTAGGACTACAACCTCAACATAAAAATCTCGCGTTACGATGGTTACAACGACTAGCTGGTCCTGAGTCCTTAATTATTACTCTGGCGTTATTAGGCCCCTGGTTTGCGCTATATCAAATTATCGGTTTAGCCGTTATTGGTGGTTTACTGACGTTAAGTAAAATCCCATTAACCGATCCACATTTACAATTACCCAACTCTGCATTGCGATTTGGCTTCGCTCATTTAGTCGACCGCAGTGCACCCTGGATCATATTAAGCTTAATATTAGCCAATTTAATTGGTCACCCATCGGTCCCCCTAGAAAACCCTGCATTGCAGGTGTTTATTCTGCTACTCGTCTTTATTCCGATGCGTTTTTGTAATCTAGGAGCGGCTATTTTAGCATTAGCGTTATTTTATAGCGGATGGAATCAGGTCGCGGTAGCATTTAGCTTACTTGCGGCACCGGTTATCAATATCGCACAGCTGAAATTAATGACCTGGAAACAAGGGTTAATGCTGGGCGGAGTGTTACTGAGCGCCTTTATTGTGGCAGACCAAGTCGCGTTAACCTCTAGTTATGTGCTTCAACTGCCAGAATCAATCAATATATTAAGCTTAGTGGTAATCAGTTTACTATTTGGCGCAAGCTTACTGCGTTTAGGTCCAAGAAAATTTTTAAGCCGCATGATCGCAAATCTTAAACCCGATCATCAGCATAGCCATAAACAACGCGGTGGACATTCTCATCACCATCACTAATGATTAGAGTCGGCTAACGGCTAGCAACAGCAAAAATGACAGGAGAAATTTATGTGTATTTTATTTTTCGCTATCGAAAGCCATCCTCAATATCCTTTAATCATTTGTGCTAATAGAGATGAGTTTCATCATCGCGCCACTCAACCTGCACAGTTTTGGCCTCCAGATCAAAACATACTGGCGGGTAAAGATTTACAAGCCGGTGGAACCTGGCTTGGTGTAAATCAAGCTGGCCAATTTGCTGGCCTGACGAATTTACGCACTCAAGACCTTCGGGATGGAGTGCGCTCAAGGGGTGAACTGGTTATCAACGCACTAACATCTCCTCACTCACAGTCTCCCCACTGGCCTATAACCTCACAATGGTTGCAAGCACATAGCCAAAATTACAATCCATTCAACCTAGTTTTTGAACATGAAAATACCCTTCATTGCTTCAATAGTCGTAGCGCTGCTACCACACAGTTAACTCAAGGCTTTCATGCTGTTTGTAATGGTGATATGGATGATGTGTGGCCCAAAATGGCGTTAGGTCAACAAGCTTTGCAGTCGTATATTGCGCAAGCCGATAACATTAGCATTAATGAATTACAGCGCTTTATGAAAGATACCACACAACCTGCTGACAACTTACTCCCTAACACAGGCCTAGACTTAGAGTGGGAGCGCCATTTATCTTCTATCTTTATTCAACACCCACAATATGGTACCCGTTCAACCACTATTATCCTCAAAGATAAACACGGCCATATCGATTTTTATGAAACACGATTTGACGGAAAAGGGCGAGATTTAGGTCAACAACACTTTAAAATAGCATCAAGCAATACTCGTTAAATGAAATGAATTAGCAGTATTTACCGCTGTAAAAAATACGTTATTGCAGCGCCTATCACATTCAAACATCAAATTTACAACCTAGATCAAAGTTATTGCCCCGGTAAACCTGCATAATTCGTCTATTGCTAATTTACTATCGGAGTACACGTCTTGGAGCAGCCCACACAAACTGGTTGGGATCAGTCAATGATCGAGAAATATAACTACAGCGGTCCACGTTATACGTCTTACCCGACAGCATTAGAATTTGATGACAGCTTTACTGAACAAAATTTACTGTCGGCGATTGAGGGCAGTAAAAGCGATAAGCTATCTTTATATGTTCATATTCCATTCTGTGCCAAGCTTTGTTATTACTGCGGTTGTAATAAAGTCATTACTCGTCATTCGCACAAAGCCGATCAATATATTGAATATTTAGCAGCTGAAATTATTAAACGCGCACCGTTATTTAAACATTACACTGTCACCCAAATGCATTGGGGCGGTGGTACACCAACCTTCTTGAAACCAGAACAAATATTGCATTTAACCACATTAATTAAACAACACTTTACCTTTGCTGAGGTTGGTGAATATTCAATTGAAGTTGATCCGCGTGAAATTGAACTCAGCATGCTGGATACCTTAAAAGAAGCTGGTTTTAACCGGGTTTCAATTGGTGTACAGGATTTCAATAAAGACGTTCAAGTTGCGGTGAATCGTGAACAGGACGAGCAATTTATTTTCGACTTTATTGCCAGAGCAAAAGAGTTAGGTTTTGTTTCTACAAACGTGGATTTAATTTACGGTTTACCATTACAAACGCCTGAAACATTTGCACAAACCATTGCACGCATAATTGAGCTATCACCAGACCGTTTATCGGTATTTAATTATGCGCATTTACCGTCGCGTTTTGCTGCGCAGCGTAAAATTAAAGATGTTGATATGCCGTCTCCACAGCAAAAATTGAACATGCTGCAACAAACCATTGAATCATTAACTGGCGCAGGTTATCAATTTATCGGAATGGATCATTTTGCAAAGCCAGATGATGAACTAGCTAAACTGCAAAATGCCGGTAAATTACACCGCAACTTCCAGGGTTATACCACCCAGGAAGAGTGTGACTTACTTGGCTTAGGTGTATCTTCAATCAGCCAAATTGGTGATTGTTATGCCCAAAACCAAAAAGATATCCGCCCTTACTACGAAGCGATTGATCAACAAGGTCATGCTTTATGGAAAGGCTGTAGCTTAAATCGTGATGATGAAATTCGTCGTGCGGTGATCAAGCAAATCATCTGTCACTTTGACCTAGATATGGCAAAAATTGAGCAAAAATTTGATATCGTGTTTGAAGATTATTTCGCTGAAGATTTAAAGTTGCTACAGGCATTTTTAGACGACAAGCTAGTCGATATTACAGATCGCCGTTTAACCGTCAGCCCTACGGGTCATTTGTTAATCCGTAACATATGTATGTGCTTCGACGTTTATTATCGCCAAAAAGCACGTCAACAACAGTTCTCTCGGGTGATTTAATTCTTTACGCTTAAAAATGTGCAATAGTCACAACAAAAAAGCCAGCATCTGCTGGCTTTTTTAATCAGCATCAAAAGCATTAGGCTTTTGATGCATATAATGCTTTGCGTTCACTATCTGACATAAACGCCATTTCAACGCCATTGCGTTGAACTTGCGATAATTGCTCATCCGTCAAACCCATTTCAGATTTAGCAACACGATATTCATGATTGATATCGATGTTACTTACCCCAGGATCATCCGTATTCAAACCAATTAACACATCAGAATTGAAGAACTGCATAAAGGGGTGAGAATCATAATCAGCAATAGTCGAAGTATGCAGGTTACTGGTTGGGCATGACTCAATACCAATACGATGCTTAGCCAGATACTCCATCAATTTAGGATCACGAATAGCATTAACACCATGGCCAATACGAGTCGCACCTAACACTTCAATAGCTTGCCACATGCTTTCAGGACCTGCCGCTTCACCAGCATGGGCAGTGATCTGTAAACCAGCATCACGAACACGCTTGAAGTGTTCTGTGAATAAATCCCCCGGAAATCCTAGCTCATCGCCGGCTAAATCAATCGCGACAATTTTATCTTTATGGGCCAGTAAACCTTCTAGCTCCAAACGGCATTTTTCTTGGCCGAATGAGCGCGACATAATGCCAATCAAGTTGATTTTAACGTCGTGCTCTTTAGTGCCCGCAGCAACGCCATCAATCACAGCTTCAACTACGGCCTCGATAGGTAGATTATGGTTCATCGCCATGTAATACGGGCTAAAACGTAGTTCGGCATAATCTAAGCCGGATACTTTAGCATCTACTACGTTTTCGTAGGCGACACGCTTTACCGCATCTAAATCAGCTAGCACTGCAACCATCCAGTCGAGCTTCTTTAAAAAAGCGACCAGGCTGTTCTCTTTACCTTGAATTTGCACAAATGGCGCTAAGGTTTCTAATGAATCAGCAGGCAGAACTATGCCATGTTTGTGGCCGAGCTCCCATATGGTTTGAACACGAACATTTCCATCCAAATGGCGATGCAAATCAACCAGCGGAATCGATTTATCTATCATTCGTAACCCCTATTAATTTTCTAGGCTAAATGTGTTTTCTATTTTTAGAACACCCAGTAACCGAAGTTTAACATGCATGAATAAAAAGTGACGCAAGAAATCACCAAAGATGCACAATCGGTAACAAATAATTGTGTTGAATCAACTAGCATGATTGAAGTTGAATTGTTATGTTGTGATGCAATAATGATATTTGTAATTTATTGTCTATTAAAGGGATTCATATGCGTAAGCTCATTCTACCTGTATTGATATTACTTTCTATCACTGGATGTAAAACAACCACAGGTTCAAAAGCCTATTATTATCTAGGCGACACCACTCAAAAACAAACAACAGACAATAAACAAAATATCAAAGCACCCACTCACAACGCTACTTTAGACTCAATAATTACTAATGCATGGCAATTAAATTTAGCATACTCACCAGAACTTGCTGCTAGCTTAGGTAACAAACGTACTGCTGGACAACTGCCTGATTTATCACCCGAGTCACTATCAGAACAAAATAAACAAACACAGCAAATTCTGAATACGTTAAAGTCGCTTGATAAAAGCAAGTTATCAAAAGATGAAATCATCAACGCTAAAATTTTGCAAGACCAACTACAAAACCAAGTTGATATGTATGCATTCAAAGATCATTATCTGCCTATCACGGCAGAAAGCGGCTTCCATGCTTACATTGCCAGTATGGCAACATCACCTTTCAACACTGCAGATGATTATCAGCATTACTTAGATAAACTGGCCGCACTGCCAGCCTATTTCGCACAACAAACATTTTGGTTAAAACAAGGTTTAGCGGCAGGTATTACCCCAGCAAAAGTGACGCTTATCGGCTTTGAAGATAGCATTAGCGCCTTTATCGTTCCCGTTGAGCAAAGTGGTTACTTCAAACCGTTTACTACCTTCCCGAGCCATTTTACTGAAACACAGAAGAACCAGTTCACTCAACAAGGTAAAATAGCAATTTCAGAAAAAGTGTTGCCAGTTTATCAAGATTTCTACGACTTCATGACCCAAGAGTACATTCCCAATGCAAGGCAACAAATCGCTGCCTCAGCCTTACCTGATGGGCCTGCATTTTATCAAAACCGAGTCGAATACTACACTACGCTGCCAATGACGGCAGAGGAAGTACATCAACTTGGGTTAACAGAAGTCGCCAGAATAAAAACTGAAATGGAACAAGTGATTACGAACGTTGGCTATAAAGGCACATTTGCAGAGTTTTTACATTTTCTACGTACTGACCCACAGTTTTATCCTAAAACCGCAGAAGAATTATTAAAAGAAGCGGCATATATTGCTAAAAAAGCCGATGCAATGTTACCTAAGTATTTTGGTAAACTCCCTAGAACGCCCTATGGGATTGCGCCTGTACCAGCTGAAATTGCACCTAAGTACACAACAGGAAGATACGCGGGTTCAGATAGGGATGATCAACCGGGATATTACTGGGTAAACACATATGCGTTAGATAAACGTCCTCTATATGAAATGGAAGCGTTAACCTTACATGAAGCAGTTCCGGGACATCACCTACAAATTTCATTAAATAAAGAGCTGACCGATTTACCTAACTTTAGGCGCTATAGCTATATTTCTGCTTTTGGTGAAGGCTGGGGTTTGTATTCAGAATACTTAGGCCTTGAAGCTGGTTTTTATCAAGACCCTTACAGTAACTTTGGCCGATTAACCTATGAAATGTGGCGTGCAGCAAGACTGGTGGTTGATACTGGTATGCATGCTAAAGGGTGGAGCCGCCAACAAGCTGTGGATTTTATGGCCGGTAATACTGCTTTATCTATGCATAACGTTAACACCGAAATTGATCGCTACATCTCTTGGCCAGGGCAAGCGCTCTCGTATAAAATCGGTGAGCTAACCATTAAACGTTTACGCGCAAAAGCAGAAAACACTTTAGGTGAAAAATTCAATATCAGAGAGTTTCATGATGCCATCTTAGAAAATGGTTCAGTGCCGATGCCTATTCTAGAGCAAATGATAGATGCATATATTGCTCAAAAATTAAGCTAGCCTTTACTGTTTACCCCGCTGTTATAGCGGGGTAAATACGCTATGATGAAATACTATCGACTCACCAGGAAAACAACTCTGCGACCTTATGATTTATAAAAAATTCTCGTCTGAAAAAAAACTCAATACACCAGAACAGCAACGTTTTTGGCAAAGTGTTGAGCAAAGCCATTTTAGTCGTAAAGACGGCGTTAATATTGCCTACTGTCAGGTGCTGCAACCAGACACCAAACAGGCCATTGTTATTAGTAATGGTAGAGTAGAATCATATATAAAATACCAAGAATTGATTTTTGATTTATTTCAGCAAGGCTACAGCATCTTTGCCCTCGATCACCGTGGTCAAGGACTTTCTGATAGACTAACGCAGCAGCCGCATCAAGGTTACGTAGGAAAGTTTGAGGACTATATCGATGACTTCTCCCATTTTATCGAACATATTGTCCAACCAACAAATCATCATTCTCTATCAATCATGGCACACTCAATGGGCGGCGCAATCGCCACACATTATTTGCATAAACATCCAACTATTTTTGATAGTGCGGTATTGTCAGCACCTATGTTTGGTATAGCCTTACCGTTTAATACCAAGATGGTGTTATGGTTAGCCAAACGTCTTGATAAGACATCGGCAATAACGGTTGAAGGTAAAGTCACTAGTAACTATGTTCTTGGTGGCACAGACTATAATCCAGCTCCCTTTATCAGTAACTATTTAACACACAGTAAGCACAGGTATGAACACTATAGAGAATGTTATAAAAAACATCCTCAATTACAACTTGGCTCACCGACCAACCATTGGTTGATTGAAGCCATTAATGCAGCAGAGAGTTGTGCAGAATTAGCCAAAAGTTCACCAACACCAATCCTCATTTTACAGGCAAGTGAAGATACGATTGTCACGAATCAATCACAGGACAACGCACTGAGTGCACAATGTCATAAGGTCGTCATCCAAGGTGCTTATCATGAGGTCTTTATCGAAAGCGATAAACTAAGGAATAAAGCATTAAGCCATGCTATCAACTTTATTAAACAACACTCAAAGACAGCTGAGACTTAACTAATTGAATAATATCGACCTCACTTAAAGGACGGCTGAAAATGTATCCCTGGAAGCCATTACATTTAGCGTGAATTAAATTACTAAGCTGTGATTTAGTTTCGACTTGCTTAGCAATAACCTGATAATCCAAGCGAGAGGCTAATTCAACTAACGCACATAACAATATTTGTGAACTAGGATCTTGCTTATCCTCTACAACATAACAAGCCGCTAATTTAACCTGTGAAAAACTCACGCCTTGCAGTTGATTCAGCGAACATAAGCCCGAACCAAAATTATCTAAAGCAACATTAAGACCCATATTTTGAAGCGTAATAATTTTTTCTTTAACCAATTCGGCATTAACAGAGAAAACATCCTCATTTAACTCAAACTGCAATTTACTCGGATTCACCTTACTGCTTTGAATGCGGTTTAATACCACACTTACAAAATGTTCTTGATGGAAGTGACGCGAGGATATATTTAAAGACATGATAGGTGTCGGCACTCCTAATGATTGCAACTGATGCAACACTTGACATGTCTTCTCAAGGATCCAAAGCTCTAATTCAAATATGAAATCCGATAATTCTGCAGCCTCTATAAATTTACGCGGACTAATAAAACCATGCTGTTGGTGATACCAACGTGGTAAAACTTCAACACTCATTACATGACCATCATCATCAACAACAGGCTGATACACTAAATTTAGCTGCTCTTGCGCTAGTGCAACTTTCAACTCGTGACTTAATTTAAAAGGTTGTATTTGACTATGATCAAGTTGTGGATGATAAATAGAACAGCCATTTGATCTTGGCTCTTTGGCATGTTCAAGAGCATTATCAGCCCTACCGAGTAGAGTTTGAGGCTCAAGTGACTCAACACCATCACATACTACAACTCCGACACGGGCTGAAATAGAAAGCTCTTGTTCGGCAACAGAAAAGCTTCTCCCAATTAACTGCCTGACCTCGCTAGCCAAAGCCAAGGCTCGTTTATTAGCGTGGCCGACTTCATTACCAAAGTTTTTAGCCAGTAAAATAAACTCATCAGCCCCTAAACGGGCAACAAAATCTGCTGATGAAAAAGCGCTTGATAACCTAGCGGCAATTTTCATCAATAATCGATCACCTAACTCAGCACCTAAGGCATCATTTAAAACAGCAAAATTATCTAGATTTATCAATAAAATAACAGAAAACTGGTTAACCTTCCGACTATGAACTTGCAAATCGTATAAGGAATCAGCCAATGCTTCACGATTAACTAAATCAATTAAGCCTGTATGAGCTTGTTTATCCTTATCAGACTCCGTTTTTTGAACTTTCACATCGCCTGATACATCCGTGATGGTACCAATAATTCGAACCGGTTTACCCTGTTGATCCCATTCGACTATTTTCCCTCTATCCAACACCCAAATATGTTTACCATCTTTATGCCTTAATCTATGAACGCTCTCATATTCAGTAGTTTTGCCATCAATATATTTTTGTAACGCATTTAATACATCTGCTTTTTCTTCACGGTGAAGTCGAGACTCCCAAACAGAATAATCACTATCCAACTCATAAGACTGATAGCCCAGCATATCCTTCCAGCGGTCTGAAACATAAACACTGCCAGTAGTAATATTCCAGTCCCATATGCCATTACGCACACCTTCAACAGAAAATAGCCACCTCTGCTCAGCATCGTTTAATCGTTTTTGGTTACGCTTGAGCTTACCACTTACTTGCACCAAGTAATCTCTGAGTGATGCAACCTCAAGCGAAGAACAAATAATTCCGCGCTGAAAATCAGAGGTATCAATATTTTTCGCTCTAAGACTTAAGCGGCTTAAGGGATGAATCCAAAACCAGTAGAGTAAGGCACAAAAAGCAATAAGAAATAATGAACCAACTCCCCATATTTGAACCGTCCTATTAAAAAGGGAATCCGATATTTGGGAGATCATCCCAGAAATATCATACTCGAGATATATCAATTCAACAGATTGCGCGTAGCTAAATCGATTGTTATCGGTTATAGGATAATAGCCCTGGATCGATAACCGGTCGAAATTGACTTGAAAATAGGGTTTATTGGATTGAATCACGCTTTTATGGATTGCGTTAGAGTAACCTTCGAGCACATTACTCGCATCACTCTCACGCCAAATAATATGATTTGCAAAATGAATAGTGCGGCTAGGATCCAAGATAACATAGACCATCATACTCATATCAGTAGAAATCAGAGCTACCTCTTGATCGATACGGCTAAAATCTTGCGCTTGTACTGATGACTCGATGACATGCCGCATACGAAATAGATCTTTTTTTAACTGCTCAGTCTGCTCTTCAGCAAGCTGCCGCTTGAGATCAGAATACTCATAGTAATATCCTCCAAATACCATGGCTAGGTGCATAGACAAGATACAAAATGGAATAATAAATGTGAGCGACAAATTCCGTATGTTAAACAAATGATATCCAAATCAGTAAAGCATTCCACATGCTAGCGGCAAAGCTTATAACAAGTAAAGAAATAGTTAGGGTTTTTATTGTAAATATAGGTGATAAAGTTATTGTTTATTAACAGCTTTCGACACCAATAATAATTTATTATAACGCGAATAATAATAAAAATTAATAACCGGAATTTAACTATAATAGCTATCGAATTTGAACTTAATTAGAAACATTATAGATTTTTAGTTTAAAGCCTATGTCTATTTCAGTTGAATAACATTCTATATTGCTCGAAAAAATACACAAAATACAAACGATAAGCATAAATTTTTCTAAATAAGCGTATATCCTTATATTCACCACATCACTGACATTCTCTAATATGATTGATTGATGTTAACCAGAAATCATAGATGTAAAAAAGCCCGTTACATTAGTAACGGGCTTATCATTACACTTACGAGTAAATTGGGCGCCTGGAAATGACATGCTCAACTCTCAAACGTAAAAAAGCCCGTTACGTTAGTAACGAGCTTATCACTACTCTTGCGAGTAAATTTGGCGCCTGGAAATGACCTACTCTCACATGGGCATATCGGCCACACTAATACTATGCTCAAATGACATGCTCAAATCTCAAACGTAAAAAAGCCCGTTACGTTAGTAACGGGCTTATCACTACTCTTTCGAGTAAATTAGGCGCCTGGAAATGACCTATTCTCACATGGGCATATCGGCCACACTATGTTTAATGTAAATTGTATGACTTATGCTCAAGAATAATTTTTCGACACAAAACAAAAAGGCCACTCAATTAGAGTGGCCTTGCTGTTTTATTTGGCGCCTGGAAATGACCTACTCTCACATGGGGAGACCCCACACTACCATCGGCGATACTGTGTTTCACTTCTGAGTTCGGAATGGGATCAGGTGGTGCCACAGCTCTATGGTTTCCAGACAAATTTGGTTATCTAACGCTATTTAGCTAGCATTAAATAATAATTCGGAAAGCTGATTGCTTTATCGGAGTTTGAGTCTCGTCACACTATTTAAGCGTCCCATTCTAATACTAAGTCGTATCAGTAAAACCCATCTGGGTTGTATGGTTAAGCCTCACGGGTCATTAGTACAAGTTAGCTCAACGCCTCACAACGCTTACACACCTTGCCTATCAACGTAGTAGTCTCCTACGGCCCTTTAGAGAGCTTAAAGCTCTAGGGATGACTCATCTTGGGGCTCGCTTCCCGCTTAGATGCTTTCAGCGGTTATCGATTCCGAACGTAGCTACCGGGCAATGCCATTGGCATGACAACCCGAACACCAGCGGTTCGTCCACTCCGGTCCTCTCGTACTAGGAGCAGCTCCCCTCAATCATCCAACGCCCACGGCAGATAGGGACCGAACTGTCTCACGACGTTCTGAACCCAGCTCGCGTACCACTTTAAATGGCGAACAGCCATACCCTTGGGACCGACTTCAGCCCCAGGATGTGATGAGCCGACATCGAGGTGCCAAACACCGCCGTCGATATGAACTCTTGGGCGGTATCAGCCTGTTATCCCCGGAGTACCTTTTATCCGTTGAGCGATGGCCCTTCCATTCAGAACCACCGGATCACTATGACCTACTTTCGTACCTGCTCGACGTGTATGTCTCGCAGTTAAGCTGGCTTATGCCATTGCACTAACCGTACGATGTCCGACCGTACTTAGCCAACCTTCGTGCTCCTCCGTTACTCTTTGGGAGGAGACCGCCCCAGTCAAACTACCCACCAGGCACTGTCCTCAACCCCGATAAGGGGCCAGAGTTAGAACATCAAAACTACAAGGGTGGTATTTCAAGATTGACTCCACTCCATCTAGCGACGAAGCTTCAAAGTCTCCCACCTATCCTACACATGTAGGTTCAATGTTCAGTGCCAAGCTATAGTAAAGGTTCACGGGGTCTTTCCGTCTAGCCGCGGGTATACGGCATCTTCACCGCAATTTCAACTTCACTGAGTCTCGGCTGGAGACAGCGTGGCCATCATTACGCCATTCGTGCAGGTCGGAACTTACCCGACAAGGAATTTCGCTACCTTAGGACCGTTATAGTTACGGCCGCCGTTTACCGGGGCTTCGATCATGAGCTTCTCTTGCGATAACCCAATCAATTAACCTTCCGGCACCGGGCAGGCGTCACACCGTATACGTCATCTTGCGATTTTGCACAGTGCTGTGTTTTTGATAAACAGTTGCAGCCACCTGGTATCTGCGACTGCCGTCAGCTTAGGGAGCAAGTCCCATCACCAACAGCAGCGTACCTTCTCCCGAAGTTACGGTACCATTTTGCCTAGTTCCTTCAGCCGAGTTCTCTCAAGCGCCTTGGTATTCTCTACCCGACCACCTGTGTCGGTTTGGGGTACGATCCCTACTAACCTGAAGCTTAGAAGATTTTCCTGGAAGCATGGCATCAACTACTTCATCACCTTAGTGACTCGTCATCAGCTCTCAACGTGTACATTTAAGTACGTGTTCCCGGATTTGCCTAAGAACACCGCCTACTACCTTAAACGCGGACTACCAACGCCGCGCTAGCCTAGCCTTCTCCGTCTCTCCATCGCAGTTAGCAGAGGTACAGAAATATTAATCTGTTTTCCATCGATTACGCCTTTCGGCCTCACCTTAGGGGTCGACTCACCCTGCCCCGATTAACGTTGGACAGGAACCCTTGGTCTTTCGGCGAGGGAGTTTTTCACTCCCTTTATCGTTACTCATGTCAGCATTCGCACTTCTGATACGTCCAGTGTGGGTTACCCCTTCACCTTCAACCGCTTACAGAACGCTCCTCTACCGCTTGCAGTAAACTGCAAACCCGTAGCTTCGGTGGTATGTTTAGCCCCGTTAAATCTTCCGCGCAGGCCGACTCGACTAGTGAGCTATTACGCTTTCTTTAAATGATGGCTGCTTCTAAGCCAACATCCTAGCTGTCTAAGCCTTCCCACATCGTTTCCCACTTAACATACACTTTGGGACCTTAGCTGACGGTCTGGGTTGTTTCCCTTTTGACAACGGACGTTAGCACCCGCTGTCTGTCTCCCGAGTAGTACTCATTGGTATTCGGAGTTTGCAAAGGGTTGGTAAGTCGGGATGACCCCCTAGCCTTAACAGTGCTCTACCCCCAATGGTATTCGCTCGAGGCGCTACCTAAATAGCTTTCGAGGAGAACCAGATATCTCCGAGTTTGATTGGCCTTTCACCCCCAGCCACAAGTCATCCGCTCATTTTTCAACATAAGTCGGTTCGGTCCTCCAGTTGATGTTACTCAACCTTCAACCTGCCCATGGCTAGATCACTCGGTTTCGGGTCTACGCCTTGCAACTAAACGCGCAGTTAACACTCGGTTTCCCTACGGCTCCGCTATTCGCTTAACCTCGCTACAAAACGTAAGTCGCTGACCCATTATACAAAAGGTACGCAGTCACGGTCTCAAGAACCGCTCCCACTGCTTGTACGTATACGGTTTCAGGTTCTATTTCACTCCCCTCACAGGGGTTCTTTTCGCCTTTCCCTCACGGTACTGGTTCACTATCGGTCAGTCAGGAGTATTTAGCCTTGGAGGATGGTCCCCCCATATTCAAACAGGATGTCACGTGTCCCGCCTTACTCGTTTTCATCTATGGTTAGTTTTCATGTACGGGGCTATCACCCTGTGCCGCTGAGCTTTCCAACTCATTCCACTAACACCCCATAGACTTAAGGGCTAATCCCCGTTCGCTCGCCGCTACTAGGGGAATCTCGGTTGATTTCTTTTCCTCTGGGTACTTAGATGTTTCAGTTCCCCAGGTTCGCCTCATACAGCTATGTATTCACTGTATGATGACCACTTATGTGGCCGGGTTTCCCCATTCGGATATCGTTAGCTCAAATGCTTATTACTAGCTCGCCAACGCTTTTCGCAAGTTATTACGTCCTTCATCGCCTCTGACTGCCAAGGCATCCACCGTATACGCTTAGTCACTTAACCATACAACCCAAATGAGTTTCACAACCCTTGTAAACAAGAGAATGAACTAATCAGACTGTATCGCAACTAGCTGGTTTTTACTTGTCTCACTCCCGACCAGGAAGTGTGACTCGCCTTAGTTTTTAGAATATTCAAGACACTTAAACAGTGTTTTGAGAACTCAAGATACTGATGCTTTCGCATCAATATTATTTTCGCACTAACGTAATCACACAAACGACAACGAATCATCATTTATGCGCCTTTAGTTAGTACTATCAGCTTTCCAAATTGTTAAAGAACAACACTTAACCGGCAAGCGGTGTGTTTCACTCTACTTCCGAAGAAGATTAACAAGTAATCTGTGTGAACACTCACATGCATCTCTGCACTTTAGGTATTGAGTTAGTCGTATAGGTAAGGAGGTGATCCAGCCCCAGGTTCCCCTAGGGCTACCTTGTTACGACTTCACCCCAGTCATGAACCACAAAGTGGTGAGCGTTCTCCCGAAGGTTAAACTACCCACTTCTTTTGCAGCCCACTCCCATGGTGTGACGGGCGGTGTGTACAAGGCCCGGGAACGTATTCACCGTGACATTCTGATTCACGATTACTAGCGATTCCGACTTCATGGAGTCGAGTTGCAGACTCCAATCCGGACTACGACGTACTTTGTGAGATTAGCTCCACCTCGCGGCTTTGCAACCCTCTGTATACGCCATTGTAGCACGTGTGTAGCCCTACTCGTAAGGGCCATGATGACTTGACGTCGTCCCCACCTTCCTCCGGTTTATCACCGGCAGTCTCCCTAAAGTTCCCGACATAACTCGCTGGCAAATAAGGATAGGGGTTGCGCTCGTTGCGGGACTTAACCCAACATTTCACAACACGAGCTGACGACAGCCATGCAGCACCTGTCTCAGAGTTCCCGAAGGCACTAAGCTATCTCTAGCGAATTCTCTGGATGTCAAGAGTAGGTAAGGTTCTTCGCGTTGCATCGAATTAAACCACATGCTCCACCGCTTGTGCGGGCCCCCGTCAATTCATTTGAGTTTTAACCTTGCGGCCGTACTCCCCAGGCGGTCTACTTAATGCGTTAGCTTGGGAGCCCAGTGACTAAGTCACCAAACTCCGAGTAGACATCGTTTACGGCGTGGACTACCAGGGTATCTAATCCTGTTTGCTCCCCACGCTTTCGTGCATGAGCGTCAGTCTTTGTCCAGGAGGCCGCCTTCGCCACCGGTATTCCTTCAGATATCTACGCATTTCACCGCTACACCTGAAATTCTACCTCCCTCTACAAGACTCTAGTTCCCCAGTTCCAAATGCAATTCCTAGGTTGAGCCCAGGGCTTTCACATCTGGCTTAAAAAACCGCCTGCGCACGCTTTACGCCCAGTAATTCCGATTAACGCTCGGACCCTCCGTATTACCGCGGCTGCTGGCACGGAGTTAGCCGGTCCTTCTTCTGTAGGTAACGTCACAGCAATAGTTTATTAAACTACTGCCTTTCCTCCCTACTGAAAGTGCTTTACAACCCGAAGGCCTTCTTCACACACGCGGCATGGCTGCATCAGGCTTTCGCCCATTGTGCAATATTCCCCACTGCTGCCTCCCGTAGGAGTCTGGGCCGTGTCTCAGTCCCAGTGTGGCTGATCATCCTCTCAGAACAGCTAGGGATCGTCGCCTTGGTGAGCCATTACCTCACCAACTAGCTAATCCCACCTAGGTTCATCCAATCGCGAAAGGCCCGAAGGTCCCCTCCTTTCCCCCGTAGGGCGTATGCGGTATTAGCAGTCGTTTCCAACTGTTATCCCCCTCGATTGGGCAGATCCCTAGGCATTACTCACCCGTCCGCCGCTCGCCGGCAAAGATAGCAAGCTATCTTCCCGCTGCCGCTCGACTTGCATGTGTTAGGCCTGCCGCCAGCGTTCAATCTGAGCCATGATCAAACTCTTCAATTAAAGTTTTTTTGAAACCCGAAGGTTTCGGCTCAATGAATTCTGATTGCTTTATTAACCGAAGTTAACAAAGTCTTTTTGTACATATTACTATGAACATTCATCGTTGCATTGAGTTTAAATTTTTTGATTGCTCTTCCTAAGAAGAAGCAATTTCGAATAACTCAATACCTGTGAATGTCCACACAGATTTCTTGTTTAAGTTGTTAAAGAGCGTTGATGTTGATTTTTCAAACATCGCCGTTGGACGCTAGGTCGTTGGCTTGGGCTGCGTATTCTACAGACCCTGTTGTCAGCGTCAAGTGTTTTTTCAAACTTTCTTTTCGCTGTTGATTTGATGATGAAACCGAAGTTTTTATCCTTTCAAATCAACCTAACTCGTCACTTTGCTTTCGCGCTGTGCCGTGTCAGTGGA